>CAJAYZ010000806.1 GCA_903949225.1 uncultured Planctomycetaceae bacterium | reverse complement strand
TCCGGGAGCCAGTGACCGTTTTCATTCGCCGATTCTTCGAGGGGCAATTCTTCAGCCTCTGCCTGCCGACATCGATCGGCGGGGACGTGGTCAAGGCTTACCGTCTCTCCGCGACGACGCGCGGTCGGGTTCTGGCCGGCTGCACCGTCCTTGCCGACCGGCTCGCCGGTCTCTCAGCCCTGGGGGTGATCGCCCTCACCGCCCTGATCAGCAACCAGGCCTCCCTCTCCCTCCTCCCCGCTCTGCTTGTCGGCGCCGGGGTCCTCGTCGCCGTGCTGTTGCCGGCGCGCCTGATCGTCGGCCATCTCGATGCCCTTGCGAAGTTCCTTCCGTCCAGCCCCGCCGTGCAGGGCGTCGTGGCCGGCCTCCTTCCCTACCAACAGAGGCCGGGGTTGATCCTCTCGGCGATCATCTGGAGCCTATTTGTGCAGATGGGCGGGGCTCTGGTGGTCGACGCGGTCGGCAAGTCGATCGGAACGGATCTCCCCGTCTCGTTCTGGTTCGCGGCCGTGCCGCTGGTGGCCCTGGCGATGGTCCTTCCCATCAGCATCAGCGGTGTCGGCATTCGCGAGGGGGGCTTGGCCGTGCTCCTCGCCCCCTACGGCGTTCCTCCCGAGAAGGCCGTGGCGATCGGACTGCTCTGGTTTCTCGTCACGATCGTCTGCGGCCTCGTCGGGGGAGTGATGTTCCTGGCCGACCGCCACCCCAGCCCCGCTTTCGATGCCGGCGGACGTGGCCTCTCCCCCTCACCGAAAGCGGACGCCACCGGCGTCCGCTGATCGGCGGCCGAGGGCATCGACCAGCAACAAGCCGGCCACCGTCTTCGCGTCGTCGATCGCACCGTCCAGACACATCCCGATCGCCTCCTCCCAACGAACGATCCGGACCCGGATCTGTTCCCCTGGTTCGAGATCCTGTTCACCGGGCTCGAGCCCCTCTGCGATGAAGAGGTGCATTCGTTCGCGGAGAATCCCCGGTGACATCCAGAACGCACCGGCCGCCGTGAGACGGCGTGATCGGTAGCCGGTCTCCTCGGCCAGCTCCCGGGCGGCGGCAGACTCGAGCGACTCGACCCGATCGAGGGTGCCGGCGGGCAACTCGAGGAGTGTCAGGCCGACCGCAACCCGGACGACCTCCACAAGACAGACCTCGACAGGCGAAAGGAGCGGCACGACGACGACGCTGCCCGGATGCTCGATCACGTCGCGCACCCGCCCCGCTCCGCCCGGCCCCGGTTCGCGACGACGGACGACGCGGAATCGCGTTGCCTCCAACAGCACCTCGCCGGGCCCACCGGCCTCCATCCCCGCACGTGCTTCACTCATGCCACATCTCCCGATGTCCCTCGTGACAAAGGCAACTCCACCCACCGGGCGGGCGCCCCCGCGACCTCCAACTCAACCCCCGCGGCCAAGGCCTGCGTCCGCATCAGGCCGAGCCCCAGCCATTTGCCGATCCGGGGTGACGGGCCAGCCGAGGTGATCGTACCGACGGCTTCCTGTGCCCCACGGATCGTCACCGTCGCGCCTGGCCCCGCCGCAGGCCCCGCCGCAGGCCCCGCCGACACGTCGGCCGCCGTGACGATGCCCACGAAGCGACGGTTGACATGGCCGAGGGCGTCGAGCCTGGCCACCGTCTCCTGCCCGAGATAGCACCCTTTTGTGAACGAGATCGCAGCACCGTCGCGGCCGAACTCCTGGGGAAGCACGCGTGGCGGCACGTCGCACGGAGCCGGACGCCCCTCTTCGCGCCGCACCGCCTCGAGGGCTGCGGCCGAGGCCTCGACGATCCCTTCGCCCCGCCATCGATCGACCAACCGCCTGGCGTCGTCGCGCGGCACGACCACGAGAAACGACCCCGGCCCCAGCCACTCCCCCTCGAAGATCGCCGCCGGGATCCCCGCACAGTGCCCCGGCAGGATACCGGCAGCCACGTCGGCCAGGCGGCCGTGCTGGGGCGCGATGAGCGTTCGAGGTAATGCCTCCCGACCAGGCAAATCCTGGGCGCTGCCGACCGGCAGGGACGCCTCGCGCTGGAGCCAGGCCCGAGCCGCCGGCCCGGCGAGGAACAGCGTGGCGAAGCGGTCGGACACATCGATGATCTCCAACCGCTCGCGGATGTGGTAGCGGTCGAGGTGTGTCGCCAGCGACCATCCTTCGCCGCCGCCATCCAGGGGCGGGTCGGCGTCGATCCACACGCCGTCAGCCATCCTCAGGATCGTGGCCCAGAGCTGCACCTGCCCCCGCGCATCGGGGAAGAAGGCCTCGGTGCCGAATCCGGGAGCGAGCGCCGCGAGCGATGCGGTGCAGAATCCGTCGACAAACCGCACGGCATCCTCCCCTGCCACGAGAACAATGCGGCGGCGGCCTGCATCCCCCCAGGCGAGATGATCGCGGAGGTCGCGGTAGCCGTCGGGAGCGATGCTGACAGGGTCCATGGCGTGGTCTCGGGGAATGCGAAGGTGTGGAGGGATCGGTGCCGGATCCGAAGCGGGCGTCTCGGCGGGAAAAAAAGTTCCTGTTCCGCGCGAACGAGCACGGCCCATCCGGCGTATTGGTTCCTGTCACGCCCCCCGCGGGGCGTGGCCGGCGACGGACGGTCGGCACATCCGACTTGCCGCTGCCGGTAGAGTTATCCAGTCGGGTCCCCCTGGCAAGGCAGGATCCGGTTCTGGCGAGCGGCGTTCGCGCCGGCCCCTTTCTTCCGTGCTCGCTGTACCCCCGTTCGATGGTCCGCGCTCCCGGTGCGCCTTTGTATCGGGGGCCCCGGAACTGCAGGAGGATTCCACGATGGCAACTGTCCACTACGAAACCGACTTCCAGGGTCGCTACGACGATCCCGAGGACGGGATGCAGCACCCCTTCGCGGTGGCCGACAGCGGTGTCTCCGACGCCGTCCGTGCCGAATCCGACGCCTGTCTTGCTCACACGCCCGTCAAACCGCGGCCGGCGGCCCGGCAGCAGAAGCGTCTCCACCGACTCTCGGACGTCCGCCAGCAACAGGGGGTGACGCTGCGGAACGTCGCCCGCCGGCTCGGTGTTGAGATTTCGGTAGTCCGTCGCCAGGAACAGGAGACCTGCGACCTGCGAATCTCCGACCTGCTCGGCTGGCAGGAAGTTCTCGAGGTGCCAATCGCCGAACTCCTCGTCGAAGCCGAAGGCCAGCTCTCCGGGCCGGTGCTCGAACGCTCTCGAATGGTGAAGCTGATGAAGACTGCCGCCGCCATCCGGGAGCAGACTGACGGCACGGCGACGCACCGCTTGGCCAACATGCTCATCGGCCAGATCCTCGAGATCATGCCCGAATTGCAGGATGTCTCGCCGTGGCACCATGCCGCGCAGCGCCGCAGCCTCGACGATGTCGGTCGGGCGGCCCGAAACGTCGTTTCCGACGACGTCTTCGGGCAACCGACCTCGTAGGCCATCTGCTCCCCCCGGAAGCGGCCACGGACGAGCGTGAACGTCTTGTGGACGGCCGGGGCCATGCCTACGATGTCGTCGCGACGGCGTGGGCCCCGGTCAGCGTTCAGACCGGGGCAGGTTCGACCGCCGTCACTCCCGGAAACCGGAGGGCTCGCGTCGTGTTTTCTTTGCTCGGTGTCGTCGGGATCGCGTTGATCCTGTTCGTGGTGGTCGCCGCCACGGCAGGAGTGGTGTTCGGCAAGTGATCCGCGAGCCGTGCGCGGACCGAGCCGTCGTCGCTTTCAGCTCTCTTGCTTCAGCTCTCTTGCTGGAGCCGATCCTTCTTCAGGTCGCCGCCTCCGCTGGCCCCCACGATCATCATCCCGAGAAAGCC
>CAJAYZ010000805.1 GCA_903949225.1 uncultured Planctomycetaceae bacterium | reverse complement strand
GTGAGGACTTCTGGCCCCTGCTCCGTCATGGCGATCGTATGTTCGAAATGGGCGCTCGGCTGGCCATCGATCGTCGACTGAGTCCAGTGGTCGGCCAGGGCCCTCACTTTTTTCGACCCCACGTTGACCATCGGTTCAACGGCGATCACCAAACCGGGCTCGAGATTGAAGTCGTAATTCCGCCGAAACGACGGCGAGCAAAAATTGGGGACCTGGGGATCCTCGTGCATCTTTTTCCCGATGCCATGGCCCACGAAGTTCTCGACCACGGAGAACCCCCGATCGCGGACATACGTCGCCATCTCGGTGGCCACGTCGCTCCAGCGACTCCGCTTCCCCATCAGATCGATTGCCAAGTCGAGGACGCCGGACGTGCAATCGAGCAGGCCACGAACCTCGGACGACACAGCCCCCACCGGATGGGTTCGCGCCGAGTCGCCGCACCAACCGGCCAGACTGCAACCGGTGTCGATGCTGACGGCGTCTCCCTCGAGGAGGATCCGGGGACCGGGGATCCCATGCACCACTTCGTCATTGACGGAGATGCAGCACACGGCAGGGAAAGGCACCTTCCCTGGAACCCCCTTGAACAAAGGAACCGCCCCGCAGGCGAGGAAATACGACTCCACGGCGGCGTCGATCTCGCCCGTCGACACTCCCGGCCGCACCATCGCCGCCGCGACTTCATGAGCGCCCCAGACGACAAGGCCCGCACGTCGCATCAGCGCGATTTCACGGGGAGATCGGAGATTCACCACGGCAGAAACACCCGTTCAAGCAGCCTCAGGAGAGCGGGGCACCGGACGACGCCCTGGAACCAACCTCCGTCCCTCTTTTCGCAGCATCGCAGCACTATACCGGCGTGATCGCCCCCGCACCACGGCCGCACGCCGCGACCAACGCGTCCCACAACGACCATCGGATTTTGGCTCAGCGATGCCACAAGCGCCGGAGGTGGGGGCTGCCGAAGGGTTCAGCGTCGCCCGGCAGGACCTCGCCTGAACCGATCGAGCGCCTGCTTGACGCGACCGAAAATCTCCTCAGCATCACCCAGCCCATCGATCGTGGCCAACTTTCCCTGACGATCGTAGTACTCGAGAAGTGGCGCTGTCTGCACCTCGAAGCTCGAGATCCGCTTGGAGAAGATCTCGGGATTGTCGTCGGCCCGCTTCCGAGCGAGCATCCGACGCACGAGTTCGTCGCGAGGCACAGCCAACTCGAGCACCCCATCGACATTCATGGCACGCCGCTCGAGAAGATCGTCGAGCGTTGAAGCCTGCGGAAGGGTGCGGGGAAAGCCATCGAGGAGAAAGCCTCCTCGGCAGTCCGCCGATTCCAACCTCTTCGTCACCATCCCGAGAATCATGGAATCGGGGACGAGTTGCCCCTGGTCCATGTAGGCAGCGGCACGAACACCCTCAGGTGTGCCGGAACGAACCTCGGCACGGAGCATCTCACCGGTGGAGAGGTGCGGCACGTCAAGAAACTCAACGAGCCTCTGACACTGCGTCCCCTTTCCAGCGCCGGGCGGTCCAATGAGGATGATCCGCATGAGAATCCCGCGCGAGACAACGAGGAACGCCGTCACGCCCCGCGGCGTTCCGGACCGGGGCCATCCTGCGGATCAGGACTTCTCCAGCAATCCGGTGTAGTTCCGCATCACGAGGTGACTGTCGATCTTCTGGACGAGATCGAAGGCCACGCTTACGGCGATCAACAGGCCGGTACCGCCGTAGAAACTAGCAATCTGCGGGGGGATACCGAGCGCCCCACCGACGACCGTTGGAATGATGGCCACAAGGGCAAGAAAACCCGCCCCAACGTAGGTGATCCGCTCCATGACTCGTTCAAGGTAATCGGCCGTCCGTTTCCCTGGACGATAGCCAGGGATGAACGCACCGAAGTTTTTGAGGTTGTCAGCGACTTCCTTCGGGTTGAAGGTGATCGCTGTCCAGAAATAGCAGAAGAAGAAAATGAGCGCGACGTAGAGAATGTTGTAGAGGAAAGACTGCCCGCGGGTGAAGGAATCTTGAAGGGCCCCAAGGACCGAGTTCCCGGGATAGGCGCTGTGGAGATACTGAAAAATCATCTGAGGAAAGAGAAGAAGTGAACTGGCGAAAATGATCGGCATCACCCCCGCCTGATTCACCTTGAGCGGAAGGTATTGGCGGGTCCCACCGTACACCCGTCGACCCCGCACGTGCTTGGCACTTTGCGTGGGAATCCGGCGCTGCCCCTGCGTCATGAAGACGACGCCGGCCACCACTCCAATGAACAGCGCGATGAGGACAAGAATGGTCTCAATGCCCATCTTTCCGCCGCCACCACCGAGTTCCCAGTTGGTATCACCGGCAAGCTGAACCAGCGCGCTCGGCATGCCGGCGAGGATTCCAGCCATAATCAACAGGCTGATCCCATTGCCGATTCCAAACTCGTCGATCTGCTCCCCGAGCCACATCAGGAAAATGGTCCCGGCAGTCATCGTCATCACCGCGACAAGTTGCCAGAGAATTGGAAGCTTGCCATCGACGAGGAAGCTCGACTGAATGAGCGGCATCTCGCCAACGCTCGTGTTGGCAAGAAACGCAACATAGGCCCAACTCTGGACAAGACAGATGAGTACCGTGGCGTAGCGGGTGTATTCGTTGATCTTCTTCCGCCCTGCCTCCCCTTCCTTGGTCAGTCTCTCCAGCGGCGGCCACACGGTGCCGAGTAGCTGAAAGATGATTGAGGCGGAGATGTAGGGCATGATCCCGAGGCCGAAAATCGTTGCCTGGGAAAGTTGGCTGGCAGAGAACACAGCCACGGTTTTGAGGATGTCGGCAAAGCCGCCGGCTTCCTTGCCGAAAGCCGCCATCGCGTCAGGATCGATAATCGGCAACGGCACCTGCCAGCCAACCCGGTAGATAGCCAAGAGTCCGAGCGTGAGGAGTATCTTCTGCCGGAGTTCCGGAATGGTGAAGATGATGCGAAGTTTTTCCAGCACGAGAACGACTCCTTTGCTCCCTCCGACCAGCGACGCCCCCGAGCTATTCGATAACGCGTAGCCACCGCCTTGCGAGTGACTCCCGTGTACAAACCCCGTGACCTTAGCCACAGGGCTCCGAAGGATCCTTCAAGCTAACTCTTTGTCGTCTT
>CAJAYZ010000804.1 GCA_903949225.1 uncultured Planctomycetaceae bacterium | reverse complement strand
TGGCGAGCTCCGCAAATACCGGATGCTTCGTGGCGAGGGTGTCGTACTTCGCGCTGAAAGTATCGCACCACTTCTGGGCCACCTTGTCGGTCGGGCCCGCCCCACGCTTGACGCCGTCCTTGGCAAACACGTCGTTCTCGGTGAGGCAGGCGATCTTGCGGCCGGAGAGGCGGAAGGCGAGCTCGTCGGCATCACGGGCGATCGGGTCGTACGACGCCTCGAGCCAGAAGCGGGGCAGCGCCCCGACGGTGGCGCCGGCCGGCACTGTCGCCAGGTAGCTTGGAAGGTCGTTCAAGCCGGAGGGCTCGAGGCCCATGCCGATCCGCTTCAGGCGGTAGTCGGCGGCGACGAGGACGCGGGCAAAGCGGCTGTCGGTCGGCACGCCGCCGATGCGGACATTCTGGGGGCCGAGAACCTCTTCCATCTTCCGCAATGTTCCTTCCGGATCAGCGGCACTGGCCTGCTGGCTCTTGAGGAACTTCTGCAGGTCGGCGACGCGCTCGGGGGCCGGATCGATCGAGCAAAGCATGCCCCCTTCACGGGCGCCATCGACGGCCCGGAGGGCGACGATGAAGTCCTCGAGTTGGAGCAGCGGCAGGCCGCTCGACGCGCCGAGGACGTTGCCTTTTGAATCGACGCGCGCCGCATCGGCCGGACCGGCGAGGATGATGTCGTGGCCATCGGGATCGACAAAGACGTGGGTGATCCGCTCGAGCCCGCCCATGAGCACGGCATCGGCCGGCAGGGGCGCCTCGCCGGACGCGGCCGCCTCGACCGCCTTCGTGAGGCGAGCCAGCGACACCTTTCGCAGGCCATCCGTCGATGCCTTCGGACCGCCGCCGGCGAGGGCCTTGCGGCGGGCGGCGGAGAGCTCATCGAGGGCACCGGGCTCGACATTGCGGACAATCCCACTGGCGTCGATCGAGATGCCGCCGACGGCTTGACCGCCCAAAAATTGGGCCTTGGCCGAACCGGCGCCGGCAAACCCCAGGAGGATCGCAAACAGCGGCACCATGACGGGTGCCACCGACCGGCTCCAGATGGTCATGCGGGAGAGGTCCTGCCGCTCGCGGCAACCCCGGGTCGTCGCCGGGGAGCTTCCGCCAAGGGATGGCGGGGCAACGAGGTGGGAGAGCGGTGCCTGGCGCTTCATGGACGTCCTCCGGCTGAGAAACCCGTGACAGGGAGACACGGGGGCTTGACAAATGGGGTGATCCCGCCATTCGCGGCAATCGTAGACAGATGGGGGTTTCTTCTGCAAACCCGATTGCCGCGGGCAAAACGGGGGTTCTGGCCGGTTTTTCGTCCCACACCGCGACGGGAACCGATCCCAAACGCCCGCGGCTCGCAAATCCCTACCAACTGATGCATCATGGGAGTGCCGCTCGCAGCCGTGGAAAAATGCCTGGGCTCGGCCGCGCCCTTAGCCCCCTGTGTGCGGAATTGGCCGATGGAAACTCCCCCAGCCTTCCTGCTCGTGCTCGACCCCGCCGTCGGCCACGCTGTCGTCCGCCTTCACCCGGGGCAGACATGCACGATCGGCCGGGGGCCTGCCAACAGCATCGTGCTCCATGACGAGCGTTCGAGCCGCTTCCATGCGGAGGTGATTCCGGTCGCCACCGGATGGATGGTGCGGGATGTCGGCAGCCGCAACGGGACGATCGTGGGAGGCGAGCCACTCGCCGGTGCTCGGCCGCTCGTTCCGGGGGACATGATCCTGGTCGGCGGAACCCAGCTCGTATTTGGCGAGGGGGACCCTCCGTCCGACGTCTCGGGGCTCTCCGACGAGGCCACCGAGACCTCCGAAGTCACCAGCGACATGCAGAAATGGTCGGACGCGATCACGCTCCGCCGCGACAAGACCCGGCTTCTCGAAGACATCGGTGAATCGGCCGGCAGCGTCCCACGCGTCGGCAAGGCCGCCGCCAGCCTCTGCCGGCTCGCCTTCGCGCTCGCCCGGGCGAGCGACGTCGCCGAGGTGGCCAGGCTGGCCCTCGAAGCCGCGATGGAGGGAGCCGCTGCCGTTCACGGCGTCGTGCTCCTGCCTCCCCCCGGGCCGGCGGCGGAGTGGCGCGTGCCCACGGGCGTGGCGTCGCTTGTGCCGGCCGCGGCTGCGCCTCAGGGCTGGCCCGCCGAAGGGGGGCTCCCCGCCGGTGCCGTCGCGACGGTCCTTGCCGCCAACGAGGCGATTCTCGTCGGCCGTGCCCCCAGACGCCTAGGCGCCGGAACGGCTGGCGGGGGCAGGATCGATGATTCAGCCTCGGCAATCTCGGCGCCGGTGCGCGTCGGCGGTCGGCCGGTCGGGGTTCTCCATGTCGAACTTGCCTCCGGTGGTCGCCAAGCCACGCCCGACGACCTCGAGTTCGTGATGGCGGTGTGTGATGCCTTGGGGATCGCCGTCGAGAATCTCTCGACGCGGGAGCGGCTCTCCGTCCGGCTGGCGAGCACGTCCGACGAGAACGAGCGGCTGCGCCAGCGGCTCCGCGAGGAATCGCGGATGGTGGGGGGGAGTCCGGCGCTGTCGGTGATCGTTAGCCAGATCGCCCGCGTCGCATCGACGAAGGCAACGGTGCTTGTGCGCGGGGAGAGTGGCTCGGGCAAGGAACTCGTCGCCCGGGCGATCCACGACGCCAGCGACCGTCGCAGCGCGGCGTTTGTCTGCCTCAACTGCGCAGCGCTCACCGAAACGCTCCTCGAGAGCGAGCTGTTCGGGCACGAGAAGGGCGCCTTTACCGGCGCCACCGAACGGAAGGCGGGGAAGTTCGAGGCCGCTCATCGGGGCACGCTGTTTCTCGACGAGATCGGCGAGATGAGCCAGACGATCCAGGCAAAGTTTCTCCGCGTTCTCGAGGGGCATTCCTTCGAACGGGTCGGCGGTAGCCAGCGCGTGCAGGTCGATGTCCGCGTTGTCGCGGCCACCAATCGCAATCTCGAGGATGCGGTGGCGGCCAATGAGTTCCGCCGCGATCTCTATTTCCGCTTGAAGGTGGTGGAGATCATTGTGCCGCCGCTGCGGCGGCGGCGCGAGGACATCGAGCCGTTGGCCCGCCATTTCCTCGCCCGGTTTGCCGCCGAGACCGGGAGGGGAGTCCACGACTTCACCCCCGCGGCCCTCGAATCGCTCCTCGCCTACCAATGGCCGGGAAACATCCGCGAGCTGCGCAATTGCATCGAGCGCGCTGTCGTACTCTCCAACCACGACACGATCGACACGCACGATCTGGCGCTGAGCCAACTGGCGCCGGCCGGCGACACCGGCCGCGGTACGGGACGCGGCACGGGTGTGCGCCACAGCACGTTCGTGCCGCAGACGATCGAAGAACTCGAACGCCGCCACATCATGGCGACCCTCGCCGCGGTCGGCGGCAACAAGACGAAGGCGGCGGCGATGCTCGGCATCGAGCGATCGACTCTCGACCGCAAGCTCACCCGCTGGTCGAAAAAGGGCTGACGCCGCGGCCCGCCGCCGGCGTCGCGGGGCTCTTTTCCCCAGCCGGTTCGGCCCGTGCCTGCTCGAGCAAGAGGCCGCTGGGTTTTCCAGTTCGTGCCGACGGGCTGGCATCGCGTCTTGGCCGCCCCACCCCTTCTTTTTGCGGAATTGCGTGGATTTTCCAAAAAAAAGATTCGGTCAGTGTCAGAAAAGAGGCCGAAGGCGGCTACTTAACAGTAGGGAGATCGTGTGTCGACGCCCACCGCAGGGCCACACGCTCCCCGTCCCTGGTCTTCCATCCCCCCTGAAGTAAGGATCGCTTCCGATGCCTCATTTGACCCCTTCGACCTTCGCGGTCGCTTCCCCTGCAGCCCGAACGCGGTTCGGGCTCCGAAAATCGACCTGGAGAACGTTCCTCCTGGCCAGCCTGATGGCGACCCTCGGAGCGGTGTGTTCCGAGCCGGCCAAGGCCGTCCCGATCAACATCATCGTTACCGGCACGATTTCGTTCGCCAACGCCGGCATGGGCTACGCCGTGGGCGACACGGTGAGCTTCACCTGGCAGGTGCGGGACTTCCCCCCGCCACTCAACGTGACTTTGAATCCCGATAATGCGGCTTACATCCAAGAAGAAGCCACGCAGCCCGTGCTATGGTCGGGAATCTCCGGCACGGGTATCTCCGGAACGTACGTGCCGCTGTCGACGGGAAGCCAACCATTTTCCAGGCTCCAGATTGGATGGGCCGGCAACTATGATGATTTGTTGTCGCCCAAGCTTGATGCTGACGCGAGCATCGGCCCGAGCCTCAATCAAGGCCTCTATCTCACTGCCGACCCCACGTATTGGATTGACAATCTCTCCTTCAGCGCAGGGCTCACCGGAGTCGGATTCGGATCCATCACGGCACCCGCCCCGACTCCGGCGGCGTACCTGGCAAACTATGTCGGCACCTATACAGCGTTCGCCACCGGTCAATTCAGTTCGAATGCGATCGTCACGACGAACGGATCGACCTCAAAAACGGCGAACTTTACTCCGCTGAGCGTGGAGATCTCGCCCCTCCAGGCCGTGCCCGAGATCGACCCGGCCGGGATGGGCTCGGTGCTGGCCCTCGTGGGCGGAGCGCTTGGGCTCCTCGAGCGCCGGCGGCGTGTGGTGGCCTGACGCCCCACGCTGAACGTCTCGTGATGGATTTCCGGGGGGAGCAGGTTCCAAAGAGGGGCCTGCTCCCCACGGCTTTTTGGGGCGATGGGTGAGCCCCACCCGCCGAACGGGCTACTCGCTGTCGAGCCCGAAGTGCCGCTTCCAGTGCTCGACCTCGCCGGGACCGGGCTCGGGGGGCTTGTCGGCGCCCGGATCGGCCACCTTCCGGGGACGCCGCAGGTCGGCGAGCCAGGCATCGGAGGAGATCGCCGCGGCGCCCCGGCGCCGTGCGGCAAGTTGGAGCCGACGGTCGTTGGAGACAACCGTGATCGACGCGGGGGAGCGTTCCTCCTCGAGGATCTCCTCGATGAGCGAGTCAGCATCGGGATATTCCCGCGCGAACCACACTCGGATGCCGCGGTGGACGATCTTCCCGGGGAGCCCGTCAGGGGCTTTCGCGGCGTCGAAGACGAAGAGCACGCGCGGCGCCGTCTCGCCGACGAGGTCGGCGACATGGTCGAGGAGGGCCGTCCGCGACGACTCGAGCCCGCGGGCGCCCCGAGTGGCCCCGAACACGCCCGAGGCGTGGAGGAGGTTGTAGCCGTCAACGAGGGTCAAGGACATCGCTCTGCCCCCGTCACATGCCGGCGAGACGGTATTTTACTCGGCCACCGACGATCGTCGCCACGGCCCGGCCGCGGAGCGTCCAGCCGTCGAACGGCGAGTTGATGCTCTTGGAGCGGAACGACTTGACGTCGACTTTCCAGTCGAGGCCGGGATCGATGATCGTCACATCGGCCGGGCTGCCGGTGCGCAGCGTCCCCCGGTCGAG
>CAJAYZ010000803.1 GCA_903949225.1 uncultured Planctomycetaceae bacterium | reverse complement strand
TTCAGCCGGTCAGAACGTCGCATTGGCACGGAGGCCGTAGACGAAGGCATTGTCGGTGGAGATCGCCCCCAGCCCCGGACGGATCCACTGCACGTCGGGGGTGATGTTGAGCCAGCGGGTCGCCTGGATGTTGTAGAAGCACTCGAAGCCCTGGCCGTCGCGGGGGCCGAACAAGGCGGTGGGAACCGGGCCGAACTGGTCGCTGGCCCCCACGAGGAACCAACCTGCACCGAACGTGTCTCCCCGCGCTTGCCCCCATGGGCTGTAGCCGCCGAGTCCGGTGCTGAGGAAATAGCGGATCGGGTTCGGGTTGCCGTCGGAAATCGACGCCCGCCCAAACATCCCCCAGCCACGATTGGGGTTGTCTGAGGAGCGGACGAGATACTGATCGAAGCCGCAGTAGAGCGTGTAGGAATCCCAGAGCGTCTGAGGGCCGATCCCCGGAGTCGGGGAGATCGGCGTCGGAGGGTCGAAGGCGAACCGCAGATCGAGTTGCTCATCGTGCTTCCACACCCCCCCGACGTGCTGCTGCCCGGCCAATCCCATGATCGACGTTTTGAACTTGATCTCGCCCCCCACGATGATGCCCTGCTTGAAGAGGTTGCCAAACTGCATGAAATCCGCGGTGCGGTTCTTGGGATCGATGACATACACCGACATCGCCCCCCATTCCCGTGGTGACACGACCCCGGCGGTGAAGAACGAGTAGGGCATTCCGAGCA
The DNA here is from genome assembly GCA_903949225.1 of uncultured Planctomycetaceae bacterium. Taxonomy (GTDB): domain Bacteria; phylum Planctomycetota; class Planctomycetia; order Pirellulales; family UBA1268; genus QWOP01. Next base: position 5,023 of record CAJAYZ010000803.1, on the reverse strand, counting down.
GGAACGCGGGATTGGCGATGAGGGCTTGGTTGACGAACTGATCGGTGCCGTCGCCGCCGGCGAAGATGTCCTGATCGAACGAGCCGAGGACGTCCTTCTTGCCGCCGAATATGACCCAGTTCGGTGAGAGGGGCTGCGTGAGGAGGAAATTGGTGATGTAGGGGACGCCGGGATCGTTCGGCCGCGGCGGCAAGAGGGCCGGAAACACCGCCGGTGTGAACGAGCCGGATCGCAGCGACACGTTGCCGTACTCGCCATACCAGTGCTCGGCGCGCACGAGCAACCGCCCGTGCGGCAGGCCGCCGAACTTCTCCAGATCGACGACCGCGTCGTACTCGCTCCGGCCGGTGTAGCTGAAGACGTTCCCCTCCCCGAGCGGCCTGGGCACCGGCCGATCGATGCCACCGGCGATCCCGTATCCGAATTGCGTCACCCGGCCGCCGAAGGTGATCCCGGACTCTTTGGTCGAGAACCAACCGTCGAAGAGGTCACCGGTCACCGTCTTGCTGCCCAGCGCATCGGCACCGTTCCCCGGTCCGCCCCCGGAGGTGTCCGGGGCTTCCGTGAAGGGGTCAGGAGCGGGATCGTCGGGAAGGAGATCGATGGAAAAGGGGGATGCAAGCCGCTCGGCGACGGCCTGCTCGCGGGGGCCGTCAGCCTCTTGGGCGTCGACGCGCGCCACCAGCACCGCCAAGAGCAGGCCGACGACGATCGAGATGCGGGGCAGGAGCATGGTGCGGCGGTCTCAGTAGGCAGCGACGATCTGGGCGCGGATGAGGAGCCCTGTCTGGCCGGCAACGAATCCGGTGCGGTTCTGACCGGCCGGGGAATTGTCCAGCCAGGCGGCGTCGAGCGTGAAGAAAAGATTGTCCTTCCCCGGAAGGAAGAAGTGGTGGAAGCCACCGCCGAGCTCATAGCCGGAGCCATACGCTCCGGTGACATACGAGCTCCGGGCGTAGATCTCCGTCTCCTGCGGGACGACGAAGTAGCCCCCCTTGATGAAGCCACCGAACGCCGATGTCGAAGCGATCGGCAGCGGGCCGGTGCCCTGGAGCCGGAGCAGATCCTGGAAGTAGATTTCGGAGGAGAGGCCGAGGCCGCGGTACTTCCAGGCGAGATCGACGGCCGCAAGCGAGATGTCGTAGGAGGTGAGCGTGACCCCGGGGGCGATCGCCCCTGGAGTCGTGAGGATGGTGCCGTCCGAGAGACGGACAGGAGAGTTTTCAACCGCATCGCTGGCCGATTGGCTGCCGCTGCCGAGCGCGTAGGTGTAGGAGCCACCGAGCCTGATGGCCGCCACCCTGTGGTTCTGGAGATCGGAGTACCCGGTGCCGAAGTCGCCCCACGGTTCCCACCAGGTCGAGCCTGACCAGGCGAAGCGGGAGTTCAGCGACTCGGGCTGGAGGTTGAGCGTGTTGAAGCCATTGGCGACCATGGCGTGGTAGTGCAGGTCGTCGACCGGCTCGCCGGTGATCCACACCCCCTGGCTGAGACTGGGGCGGAAGAACGTGGTGGCCATCGTGCGGTCGGCGCTCTGGAGCGGGGCGAACGCGCTCTCAAGCCACTCGCGTGAACCAGGCACCTTCGACTGCCCGACGCTCAATTCGAACGCCTCGGAGAATCGGTAGCTGAGCCAGTAGGCCCGGAAGCCGATCGGCTGGTCGGTGACCGAGTTGTAGTCGATGTTCAGCAGGTAGGAGAGCTTCGGGAGCAGGCAATCGCCGGAGAAGATGAGTCGTCCGCGCGGGATCCCGAAATAGCTGGAGTTGTTGATCGGCAGGACGTTGCCGGCACTATCGGTCCAGGATGGCTCGCTCCCGGCGAAGGCGTCGTAGCGGAACATGTTCTGGTTGCGGATCTTCAGCGAGAACGGGGTCTCGCGGGGGTTGTCGGGGCGGATGACAAACCCGTTGTCGTAGTCGGCGTGGAATCGGCTCCCGACCCAGGAGCGATCGCTGCCGGTGATCGCAGCGTCGGGGGCGAGCGAGGCGAATGGCTCCGCTTCCCAGGCTTCGGGCTGAGGTGGAGGGATCGCCTCCACGGTTCCCTCGGCCGCGATAGGCTCGGTTGGCCCGGCAGGAGAGAACGACCCGGCGGCTAGGGCAAGGCAGGCGGCGATCGCCAGGCACCCGTGAAGGAGCCCAAGACCGCGACACTCTCGCTCGGCACCCCGCATGAAGGTCGTGGCTCTCCCTGGGCCGCCAAACGCCCCGGCCGCGTGCGTCGATGGCGATCTGAGTAGGCTGGGGCGTCGTGGAGGACTGCGCGCAGATCTTCCCCTAGCTGCCCGTGGAAAAAGTCATCCATGACCGAACCGGCTGCGGGGCAGCCGGCGGAGCCAGTCCAATTGGAAAACCTCCGGTTTTCTCGAGTGCTACGCACTCGCGACCGCCTCGTGCGGTCGGGCCGGCACTTTATCCACAGCCTGCTAGGCGCGCGGCACCACCGCGGTATGACTCATCGGCTGACTGTGCCGATTCCATCAAAGAATCCGGTCCGGCAGGCTCTGCGGTCGGCAGCGGCCGTGCCTCGCGGAGCGCTCGGCATCAGTTCGCCCTCACTCGGCCGTTGCAGCGGCACCGACGTTGGGACTGGCGTCCGGCTGACCTGCCGGAGCCCCTTCGGGCCGGAACAGCGTGGCGGCCACGGCCTTGGCTGCCGCCTTGGCGTCGTCGTCGACCTTCCCCTTCGGGGCGCGGGCCTCCACGGTATAGAGCCGCCCGCCGAGAACGACGCCGTAGGCAAACCGATCGACCGGCTCGGAGAGGCCGCCAACCTTCGCCGTCCCCGGCATCGCCCAGGCGACGCCCTTGTGGCTCCCAAACGTGGCCGCGGCCGGTTTCTTGATCAGCTTCACGGCGCCCTCGGCCGGGAACGTCTCGACGAGCTTCGTGCCGATCGCCGCCACAAGCTCCGATTGGTTGGCAGCGGTGATCTCCCCCAGCCCATCGGGCGCCGGCTCGGCCGTGACGACGATCGAGGGATACGACTTCCTCGGGCCGGGCTGGTAGCGGACGAGATAGTTTTGTGATCGGGGAGAACGGGTCCAGCCGAGGGGAGAGCTGATCTCGACGCGGCCGCCATCGAGGAGGAGCGCCGTGTCGGCGTCAACGAGTTTTGATGTTGGCCGATTCGCGCTTCCAGCTCCCGCCGCCGACAGGGCATCGAGCGAGGCGGCCGGAGCGGCATCGTCGGAAGTCGCAGATGCGGGTGCCTCGGGCATCGGCTCTGCGGCCGCCGCAGGTTCGAGTGGCGGCGCTGGATCTGCCGCGACGTCGGCCGCGTCGGCGCCTGGTTTGGTAGAGGCGGGGTCAGCTGCCGTAGGCTTCGCGGCACTCTCGGCAGCGGGATCGGCAGCGCCTTCCTCGGGCTCGGTGCCCGCAGCGGGCAGCGCTTGCGAGCCCTCCGTGTGCGAGCCCTCCGTGTGCGAGCCCTCCGTGCCGGCAAGTTCCGCTAGCCCCGTCTCGGGGCGTTTGGCTGTCTTCGCTCGCTTCTTCACGGCGGGCTTCGACGAGCAGCCAGGGGCGATGACGCCGAGCGGCGCGAGCATCGTGGCCACAACCACGACGACGAGCAGGTGCCGCCAAGGGCGGAAGTCGGCCGTCGGCGTGGGCCGCCGCGGGCCGGGGCGCGGGCCCCCGGCAGCGCAGGCTGGCATGGCCACCGGATCCTTCACGGAGCCGATCATCGGTCGTGCCCTCGGAAGGAGCTTGGCGGAGCGAACAGGTCGCCCCGGCAGGAGTTACTCGGTGATCGCTTCCTTCACCAGCTGGATGAAGTGCGTCGCCCGGGAGGAGGCGGTCAGTTCGGCCGCCTTCTTCTCGGCCGACTTCTTGTCGGCGTATTCGAACAGCACCAGCCGCTTCATCGCCTGATTGAAGACGCCCCAGTAAGCCTTGAGGCGGGTTTCCTTGGCGACCTTCTTGCGGACGGTCTTCTTGGCGGCGACCTTCGGCTCCTTAGCCACCTTCTCCTTCTTCGCCTTCGGCTCCTTGGCGACCTTCTCCTTCTTCTCCGTCTTCTCCTTGCCGCGGGCCTCCGCGGCGTCGTTCTGCGCCCGGAGTTCCTTGCGATTCACCACTTTCCGCGCCATCGATCGAGCCATCCTTCCCGTTTGGTTCCTGGCGGTCCGCGGGGGGCCCCTGGGGGGCCGCAGGCCACAGCGACCGTCGGGAGGAAAGTATAGCGATGGCGGCAGTCTCCGCACGCCGGGCGTATACTTGGGGTCATGAGCAGCTCCGCCGCAGCCCCGCCCCTCCCGGGCCCGTTCACTGACTACCGCCCCCTCTCCGACGCCGAACTTGCGGCCCGGATCGAGGGGGTCCGGCAACGAATGGGTCGCCGGCTCGTGATCCTCGGCCACCACTACCAGCAGGACGGCGTCATCGCCCACGCCGACTTCCAGGGGGATAGCTACCAGCTCTCCCGCTCGGCCGCCGAACGGGACGAATGCGAGGCGATTGCCTTCTGCGGCGTCCATTTCATGGCCGAGACGGCCGACATTCTCGCCAACCGCCCCGACAAGGTCGCCGCCCGCGGTGGCCGGCGCGTGACGGTGGTCCTCCCCGATCTCGCCGCCGGCTGTTCGATGGCCGACATGGCCGCGATCACGCAGGTGGAGGATGCCTGGGCCGATCTCGGCACCGTCATCGACACCGCCGGCCTCACCCCCGTCACCTACATCAACTCCGCGGCGAGCCTCAAGGCCTTCTGTGGCCGCCACGGCGGGATCGTCTGCACCTCGAGCAACGCCCGCGCCGTCCTCGAATGGGCCTTCGCCCGTGGCCGCCGCGTCCTCTTCTTCCCCGACCAGCACCTCGGCCGCAACACGGCGCGCACGATGGGGATCGGCCTCGATCAGATGTGCGTCTGGAATCCGCACGAGCCAGAGCTCGGCGGCAACCGCAAAGCGGCGCTCGAGGCCTCGCGCGTCATCCTCTGGCAGGGGCACTGCAGCGTCCATGCGATGTTCCGCCCCGAGCATGTTGACGGGCTGCGGAAAAACATTCCCGGCGTGAAGATC
>CAJAYZ010000802.1 GCA_903949225.1 uncultured Planctomycetaceae bacterium | reverse complement strand
CGTCCCACTTCGCCACGAGGAGGGACGGGATGCGGGCCGCGATCATCGGCATCGGCGCGATCGCGCGGATGCACGCCCGGGCGCTGCGGGACCTCGAGGGCATCGAACTCGTCGCCGGATGCTGCCGCACCGAGTCGAAGGGGATGGCGTTCGGGGAGGAGTTCGGTTGCCGCTGGTACGCCGACGCCGCCGCGATGCTCAGACGCGAGAAGCCTGATTTCGTCACGATTGCCACCCCTTCCGGCGCCCATCTCGAGGGGCTGAAGGCCGCCGCCCGGCGGCGCGTCCACGTGATCTGCGAGAAGCCGCTCGAGATCACGCTCCGGCGGATCGATGCCATGCGGACGATCGCCGACAAGGCGGGGATCACGCTCGGCGCGATCTTCCCGCAGCGTTTCAATCCGGTCGTCCAGGCCGTCCACGCGGCGGCGGCGGCGGGCCGCTTCGGCCGCCTCGCGATCGTCGCCGCCTCCGTGCCCTGGTGGCGCGACGACGCCTACTACGGCGTCGGACGCTGGCAGGGAACAGCCGCGCTCGACGGTGGCGGCGCGCTGATGAACCAGTCGATCCACGGCGTCGATGCCCTGCAGTGGATCGCCGGGGCGACGATGCCGGGGCTCGCCCCCGGTGAGAACCCGGTGGAGAGCGTCGTGGCGATGACGGCCGTTCGGGCCCACGATCCCGCCCGACTCGAAGTCGAGGACACCTGCGTGGCGATCCTCCGCTTCCGCGATGGGACGCTCGGTCAGATTCTCGCCACCACGGCGATGTTCCCTGGTCAACTCCGCCGGATTCTCGTCGGCGGCCGCGACGGCACCGCCGAGATCCTCGAGGAGCAGCTCACGGATTGGCGATTTCGCGAGCCCTCGCCGGACGACGACGCGACCCGCTCCCTGTACGGGGCGGGGAGCAGTACGAGCGGCGGGGCCGCCGATCCGATGGCGATCAACTATGCCTGCCACACGCGCACCTTCGCGGCCTTCGTCACCGCCCTCCGGGAAGGGCGCCCGCCCGCCCTCGATGCCCTCGAGGGACGAAAAGCCGTGGCGATCGTCGCCGCCTGTTACAAATCGGCCCGCACCGGACGGCCGGTGAAGGTCGAGGATCCCTCCTGATTCCGGAGTCGCGATGCGCTACGCCATTTGCAACGAGACGTTCGTCGACTGGCCGCTGGAGCGGGCCTGCGCGGAAGCGGCCGCTGCGGGCTACACCGGCCTCGAGGTGGCGCCGTTCACCCTCGCCGGCTTGGCAACCGAGCTTTCGACGCGGGAACGGGCGACGATCCGGGATACGATCCGCGCTTCGGGGCTCGAGTGCCTCGGCCTCCATTGGCTCCTGGCTAAGACCGACGGCTTCCATGCGACGCACGCCGACGCCTCGGTGCGGCGGGCCACGACGGCCTACCTCGGCGAGCTTGCCCGCCTCTGTCGCGACCTCGGCGGCCGCGTCCTCGTGTTCGGGTCGCCGAAGCAACGGAGCCTGCTTGCGGGCACGCCGGCGGAGGAAGCGATCGACCGGCTCCGGGAGGTGTTCTCGGACCTTGTGCCGGTGCTCGAGGAAACGGGCACGGTGGTGGCCCTCGAGCCGCTCGCGCCGAGCGAGACCGACGTCCTCAACACCGCCGCCGAGACCTGCCGGCTCATCGAACGGATCGGCTCTCCGCACGTCCGCCTTCATCTCGACGTCAAGGCGATGTCGAGCGAAGCGGAGCCTATTCCCGCAGTCATCCAGGCTTCGGCCCGTCACCTCGAGCATTTCCATGCCAATGACGCCAACCTCCGCGGCCCGGGCTTTGGCGAGGTCGATTTCGGTCCGATCTTCGCGGCCCTCCGCGCCGTGAGCTACCCCGGCTGGGTGAGCGTCGAGGTCTTCGACTATGCTCCCGGTCCCGAGCGCGCTGCCCGGGAGAGCATCGCCTACATGCGGGGGGTCGAGGCAGGGCTCGGGGCGGCGTAAGCGCTTCGCTCGCCGACGTGCCCGATTTCATCGCTCCACCGCACCCTCCTCCACGGGATCAATCTCCATGGCCGATCTGCCCCACTTCGAATCGAAGGGGACCGCGATCCCCAACGACGGCCAGCCGTGGTGGACCGGGATGACCCGTTACCACTGGTTTGTCCTCACGGTGGCGGCGCTGGGGTGGCTCTTCGACTGCCTCGACCAGCAGCTCTTCAATCTCGCCCGCAAGCCGGCCATGGAGACGCTTCTCGCCTCCGGCGACGCCGCAGCCGATCCGAAGAACGTCGCCTTCTACGGCGGCCTCGCCACCTGCATCTTTCTCCTCGG
>CAJAYZ010000801.1 GCA_903949225.1 uncultured Planctomycetaceae bacterium | reverse complement strand
GACGTTCGCTGCGGGCATCCATGCCCTCCGCTCTCTCCGCGCCGCTGGCGCTTTCGCCCTCCGGGCTTCGCTTACCGGCGAGGGCGGCTCACGGAGCACGGGCGACCCCTCGCTGCGGCGCCGAGCGGGGTGCGATTCACTGCCAGCGTGCGCCGCCCCGCCGCACGCCTCAGCCGGGCTTCAAGCGCTTCCGCCTGAAGAAGTCGCTGAGGATCCGGCCGCAGTCGTCGGCCATCACCCGGCCGACATGGTCGACGCGGTGGTTGAGGCGGGGATCCTCGAAGAGCCGGTAGAGCGATTCCACCGCCCCGGCCTTCGGATCGGCTGCGCCCCAGACGACGATCGGCACCCTGGCCTGGAGGATCGCACCGGCGCACATCGGACAGGGCTCGAGGGTGACATACAGCGTGCAGCCCTCCAGCCGCCAGGAGCCGAGGGCTGCAGCGGCCTGCGTCAGCGCGATCATCTCGGCGTGGGCGGTGGGATCGGCAAGTTGCTCGCGCTGGTTGTGGGCCGCCGCCACGACGCGGCCGGCAGCCGCGACGATCGCCCCCACCGGGACCTCGTCCTCCGATTCCGCCACCCGGGCCTCGTCGAGGGCCATCCGCATCCAGCGGTCATGCGGCGAGTCGCCGGGGAGGATCATGTCGTCCATCGATGGGCTCCGGAGGCCGGCGCCGTGGCTTCCTCGCCCGGTGCCGCCGCGGTACGATTCTGCCGGGGATTCAACCGAGCCGCCACCGGGCATCGACGGAATCCCCCGTCCCCAACCCAGATCCTTCACCGGCCGCACACCCCCGGCCCCGAGAGAGCCCGCCCCCATGCAGATCCTCGAGCAATTCCAGGAACCCATCGGCCTTCTCCTCCGCTGGAGCCACCTTCTCGCGGCGATCACCGCCCTGGGTGGCCTGATCTTCTCGCGGTTTGCCCTCCTGCCAGCGCTCGAGGACCTCGACGAGGATTCCCGCCGCCGCGTGCATGACGGCATCCGCCGGTCGTGGATGAAGTGGGTGATGGGATCGATCACGATCCTCCTCCTCACCGGGCTTGCCAACTATCTCCTCATGATCAATCGGGCCAACACCGAGGCCTGGGGGGGCAACGGCCGGATGTGGATGAAGGCCCACGGATACCACGCTTTCATGGGGGCAAAGATTCTCTTCGCTTTCGCGCTCTTTTACCTCGCCAGCGCCCTCATCGGCCGCGGTGAGGCGACCCAGTGGGCGCGGGATGATCGGAAGAAGTGGCTCACGATCACCCTCGGCCTCGGGCTGGCTGTGGTGATCCTCTCCGGCTACCTCCGCCAGATGCATACCGGCCCAAACACCGTGGCTGCGGCCGCTGACGGCGAGCGCCTCGGCGGGGGCGGCGAGGAGGGAGCGCCGCGGGGCGGATTCGGTGGAGGCATGATGGACGACGAGTTCGGTGGTGGGGGCGGACTCGGAGGCGGTGGATTCGGAGGGGGCCGTGGACGTGGGCCACGCGGTGGCGATGCTCCGCCCCCCGACGAGGGCAACCCGGAGCCCGAGGCCACGCCGCCTGCCGCCACGGACGGGGCCGCCGCGGCGCCGCCGAGCGAGCCTGTGGCCCCGCCTGACGAGGGCGAGCCCGAGCCCGGCGCCGACGCGCCGGCCGGCACGAAGTGATTCCCTCCCGCCATTCCCAGGAACACCATCGATGGACAAGAAAGACAAGAAGCGGATCGAGGTGCTGCAGCAGAAGATCGCGAAGCTCCAGCAACTCCTCGCCGGGGCGAAGAAGCAGCCAGACGATCCGGCCGAGGTGCCGCGCCTCGAGAAAGATCTCGCCGCGGCCCACGCCGAGCTTGCCAATCTCAAGAAGGGCTGATGAAGAGACGCTGATACCCCCCTGGCTCCGCATCCCGGGTGGCAGGCCATGGGGGCCTGGCGTCCGCCAGCTGACCTCTTTCAGGAGTCGTTCATGAATGCCGTACCTGCCGTCGTGGCCGCCGAACTCAACGCCCCGTTCCCGATCGCGGAAGAACAGCGTCGGCGTTTCCGTGAGCAGGGCTACCTGAAGATCCCGGGCGTGCTCTCCGCCGAAACGCTCGCGTTTATCGACGGCACGATCAGTCGGCTCGTCGAGGCCAACAACCCCCTCGCCGGCGTGCCGATGGAGTCTCGCGATACCTACGGCAAGGCGTTCACTCAGGTTTTCAACCTGTGGCTGAAGTCGGACGACGCCAAGGCGGTGAGCACGTCGCGCCGCCTGGCGGGAATCGCCACCTCGCTCCTCGGCACGGCGGGCGTGCGAATGTGGCACGACCAAGCCCTCTTCAAGGAGCCCGGCGGCGGCTTCACGCCATGGCACGCCGATCAGCAGTACTGGCCGATGGCCTCGGGCTTGTGTGTCACGGCCTGGATCCCACTCCACGCCGTGCCGCTCGAGCGTGGGCCGTTGTCATTCGCCCCCGGCACCCACCTCAAGCGGATCGGTCGCGACCTCGCCATCTCGGACGAATCGGAGCAACTGATCAAGAACGCGATCGCTGCCGAGGGGATCACCGAAGCGATCGAGCCGTATGCCGCCGGGGAAGTGTCCTTTCACCTCGGATGGACCCTCCACCGCGCCGGACCGAACACGACCACCGAGGCCCGGCGGGTGCACACGGTGATCTACATGGACGAGGCGATGCGGCTCGTCCAGCCGAAGAACACCTGGCAAGAGGCCGACCACCGCGCCTGGACCCCGTCGACGCAGGTGGGGGATGTCATGGCCGATCCACTCAACCCGGTGCTCTATTCCGCCTGATATTCCGCCTGAGCACGCGGGCTTCCGGCGTTGGAATGAGGTACGATCGGTAAGTCAGCGGCACCTTCAGGAACCACGCGCCCATGGGCCTGGACGGACTCCTCGCACTCTTCGGCCTCGGCCCCAAGAAACCCGCGGCCAAACCGGCATCCTCTCCAAAGGGCGCTGCGCGCGGGGCGGGCGCGACCGCACCGACAGCCGAGGACAAGGCAGCCGAGAAGGCGCGGCTCAAGATCCGCGCCACCAGGCTCCGCTCGAATGTCGACGTCTGGAAGCGCTTCGAGAAGCTCCACAGCAGCATCTCGGGGACCATGTCGAGCTTCTACAAGGCGCGGGAGCGGACGACCGGGAAGATCGTCGGCCTCAAAATCCTCGACCCGAAGAAATGCGCCCCGATCGAGGGGCGCTACAAGGGGCTCAACAAGCCCCCCGAGGGGGAGATCGGCGACCAGATTCTCGGCCCCAACATCGTAAGAACGATCGATTGGGGCGTGTCGACGGAGGACGCGGCGTTCATCGTCGAGGAGTTCATCGAGGGTCCGCTGCTCCACGCGATCATCTCGAAGAGGGAGCCGCTTCCCCCGCATCAGCGGCTCGAACTGGTGCGGCAGGCGGCCACAGCGCTGGAATGTGTTCATCGGGCCGGGTTCGTGCACCGTGACATCTGTCCGCGCAATTTCATCCTCGATCCCGATGGCCGGCTCGTGCTCTTCGACTTCGGGCTGACGGTGCCCGATCGGCCGGTGTTCCTCCAGCCCGGGAACCGGATCGGCACTCCCAATTACATGGCGCCGGAGGTCGTGCGCCGCCGTCAGGCAGACAAGCGGATCGACATCTTCTCTCTCGGCATCACCGCCTACGAGATTTGCACGCTCACCCTCCCCTGGCCCCGCGGCACCACCGGCCGGACGGCCCTGGCCCACGACACGATCCTTCCCGACGACATCCGCAACCACTGGGCCGACATCCCGCCCCCCCTCGCAGACGCGATTATGGCCTGTATCGCAGCCGATCCCGACAAGCGGCCGGCAGGCTGTGATGATTTCCTCGCCAAGATCGCCAAAGTCTCGATCGACTGAAGCCCCCCGCACCGTGGGGAGGGCACGATGCCGGAGGCACAGCGGCACGGCCGGAGGCCTTTTTCCGAGGCGACAAAGCCCCGACACCGCGGTCGGGCGGGGTGGACTTGATGGGGGGGGCCGACGGTTCTACGCTTGTAGCTTCCCTGGTGGCCCGCCGGTCCCTTCCACCGGTCCATTGACCCTCATTGACCCTGGTGGCGGCCGCTCCACCGAACCAACACACCCGATTTCCCGTCTCTCCAGCCAAGGATTTCCATCATGACCATGGACAAAAGCCTCCGCGTCCGAAAGGGCTCCTCTGCCGCCCGCGGCGTGCTCTCTCGCGCCGAGCGGATCGTGAAGCTCAAGGAGCAGGAGCGCTGGGGCGAGGGGCGTAGCCCCCTCGGGCTGCCGAAGGTCCGCGTCTACAAGATGGCGATGAAGAAAAAGAAGAAGGCCAAGGAAGAGGGTGCTGACGCCGCCACTGGCAAGGCACCGGCCGGCAAGGCTGGCGCTGGCGCCAAGAAGAAGTGATCGCCTCGTCCGGTGGCTATTGCCGCCGGACGATCCTGCCTGCCGTGGCACGCAGGGATTCATGCCTTTGTGAACAACTCTGCCCGCCGTCGCGATTTCATCGCGACGGCGGTGCCTTTTCTACGCTCCAGAAGCCTCAGCCGGCGGCCCG
>CAJAYZ010000800.1 GCA_903949225.1 uncultured Planctomycetaceae bacterium | reverse complement strand
TCAAAGCCGCGAGGCGCGTGACGGGCACCGCGGTCGCCCGTCAGGGGTGGTCCAACGACGGCGGGCGGAGTGAAGCGACCGGGGCCGGCGGCGCCGCCCGGGGGGGCGAGCATGCTGGGCATGCCGGGCATGGTGGCGGCGGGAGACGGTCGGCCCCGGTGGAGCTGACCGCGGCCGACCTCGCCGCGATCGATGTCGTGGCGGCGACGGTGAAGCCACTCGGCCTCGAGGCGCCGGTTGTCCTTGCCCCGGCACCTGAGGGGAAAGGGCGGTGGACGGCCAAGTCGACGACTGCCAACCGGCCGCGCCGGGTCGATCTCGTCGTCGACGGGGGCAGCGGGGAGATCGTGCGCCGCGACGACTTCGCGACCAAGCATCCGATCGACCAGCTGGTCGCCGTGGGGATCGCCTTCCACGAGGGGCGCCTGTTCGGCTGGCCCAATCAGCTCCTCCTCCTCATCACCGCTGCCGGACTCGTCCTCGTCTGTCTCAGCGCGGTGTGGCTGTGGCTGCGACGCCGCGATCCTGGCAAGCTCGGTGCACCGCCACCGGGGATCTCCCCTCGGCGGAGCGTGCCGCTTGTGGCAACGGTTTTGGGGCTGGGTGTGCTTCTCCCCCTCTTTGGCATCTCGCTGTTTGCCGTCCTCCTTCTCGAACGCTTCGTCCTCCGTCGTGTGGCGCCGGTGAAGACGTGGCTCGGCTTGGCGTGAAGCTTCGTGCGACGGGGGCCTGCCGATGCCGCCCGGTCAGGCGAGTCGGGCGGCCGCTGCGATCGCCGCGGTCTCGATGCGGAGGATGTGGCGTCCGAAGGCGACGCGATCACATCCGGCCGCCTCGGCGGCGGTCACCTCCTCGGGCGTGAATCCCCCTTCGGGGCCGACGAGGACGAGGATTGCTCCGGTCGGGCCGGCCGCGAGCACGGCCTCGGGGGGCCGCCCGTGGGGATCGGCGAGGAGGGAGCGGGTGCCGGCGGGGGCCGCGGCGAGCAGGTCGGCGATCGATGCCGCCGCGCCGATCTCCATGAGCGTGTCGCGGCCACACTGCTTGCAGGCCTCGATCACGCCCCGCTCGAGCCGGCTCCGGGCCGAGTCGGTCGCCTCGGCGACGCCGCGCGTCGTGATCAGGGGCACGAGCCTCGAGACCCCCAGCTCGGTGAGCTTCTCCACCATCCACTTCTGCCGGTCCCCCTTGGGGAGCGCGACGGCGAGCGTCACCGCCACCGCCGGCGGATGAATGGTGGGGAGAGCGGTGCCGAGGGTAAGCGTCACCCGATCGCGGCCGAGGTTCGCGACGCTTGCTTCCCACGCCTGGCCACGGCCGTCGAAGAGCGTCACGGTGTCGCCGACCTTGGCGCGGAGAACGCGAACCAGGTGGCGGGCCTCGTCCCCTTCGAGGATGGCGCTGGTGCCCTGCGGGGGCGTCGTGAGGAAGAATCGTTCGCTCATGGTGAAGGGGATCCTGAGGCGTCGCGGGGCAGGGACAGGCTGGAAGAGCGGGAATATCGGCGGCTGTGGTTGGCCCCGCGGATCGGGGTGAAAATGGCCTCGGTGACCGTCTTCACCAAGGATTACACTCGCCGCATGGTACGCGATC
>CAJAYZ010000799.1 GCA_903949225.1 uncultured Planctomycetaceae bacterium | reverse complement strand
GGCCACTGCCTGAGACAGGGCTGACGCTTTCCGTGTTCATCGCTCGGCAGGCGGGCCGGATCGTCGTCGTGCGGCCTGGGGAGAGCGTGCCGCTCTGCGATCTGTCGGTCGAGCCTTTTCCGCCCTCGCCTGCGGGTGGCTCCAGCGAAGCGATGATCGGAGTCCAGGTCGATGTCCTGTCGGGCGTGGTGGTGCTCGAACGACTCCGGATCTCCCCCTGGAACGGAGGCGAAGCGGTGCCCGCAGAGGATCGGTCGGCTGCGGTGGAGCTGAACGACGGCAGCGTGATGGCGGGGACCGTGACGGGACTGTCCGACGACGGACGGGCCCTCGTGGTTGTCCCTGGAGGAGCGGCTGGATCGGCACCGCAAAACGTGCTTCTCGAGACGGTGGCGGCGATCCGGTTCCCTGCCGCGGCCGCCCCGACGGCCGGCGAAGAGAGCGCGTCTCCCCGCCGCGTGCGGGTCAGCGATCGCTCAGGCTCGAGCCTCACCGGAGAGCTCGTCGGCGTCGCGGGGGGAATCGTCACGTTCAAGCATGCGGCGATCGACGCGCCGGTGAACCTGCCGATCGGTCTCCTCGAGAGGATCGGGACGGTCACGTTGGCCAGCGAGGATTTGCTCCCCCCTGGTCGAGTCGGCCGGCTCGAACTGGAAGACTCGACGCACGACGGCTGTCTCGTGCCCGTCCCCGCCGAGGGGGCCGCAGGGGGCCCCACTGCCGTCGGCTGGCTCCCTCGCGGCAGTCTCAAAGCTTCGATGTTCGCGCCGGCGGCCGATGGCAGTGCTCCGCAGGCCACGATTCGGTATGCGGAGTCGCAGCCCGAGGACGGCGGCAATGACTTGAACGGGTGGATCGGCGCGACCCTCGTCGAGGTCGACGGAGCGGCGACGATCACGGAAGTGATTCCAGGGGGGCCGCTCCATCGACTCGGGGTTGTTGCCCCGCTGCAGGTCCGTGCCGTCGCGCCCCGGGGCGACGGGGTGTTCGTCGCGACCAAAGGATTGCCGATCGAGGACGTCATGTTCCTCGTCCAAGGGCGGGCCGGCACCGCGGTGCAACTCCAGATCACGGAGGGGGCAGTCTGGACCCGACGCAATCTGGACCTCGAGCGTGGCTTGCATCCGATCTGGGGACGGGATGCGCAGCGGCTTCGCGAGGTCCTGAAGGCCCAGGAGCGGTTGCTTGCCCGCTCGAAGCGAAAAGAGGCCGGCGACGCGGAATCGAATCGCTTTCAATCCGTCGTGGTTCTCGAGACAGGGGAGTCTGTCGATGGTGAGGTCGAATCGATTGACGGAGCGGGGGTTCGGCTGCTCCGCAAGGGGGGCGACCCGGTGACGATTCCAGCGAGCGCCGTGAAGGCCGTGGAGCTCGTCCCGAAAGCCGGCGTGCTGGTTTCGCCGGAGAAGTTCCGCAGCTTGACGACGCTCCCGCGTTCACAGCGATTTCTCCCTCCGACCCATCTCGTCCGCTCGATGCAAGGGGATTACCTGCGCGGCCGGCTCGAGGCCATGGATGGGAAAAGTCTGCGGATCGCGGTCGATGCCGATCCGCGCGGCAAGCCGCTCTCGATCCCGCGCCAGGAGGTAGCGCGGGTGATTTGGCTCCACCCCGAATCCCTCGATGACGCCGGGCAGCCGCTCGTGGCAGCGCCGACGCCGGGGCTGCCGGTCGAAGGGGTGGCCGGCCGCGGCGAGCGGCTGCGGATGGCGGCGACCGGCATCGAGGGGAGCGTTCTTATCGGCTCTCATGCGATCCTCGGGCCGAGCCGGATCGACCTCGACTCGATCGATCGGCTCCTCATCGGCGGGGTGCTCGAGGAGACGCCCAAGCTTCCCCCCTACGCCCAGTGGCAGTTGCAGCCTGCGGCCGAGCCGAGGAATCTCCCCAAGAAGCCGACAAAGCCCTGAGGAAAGTCGCATGGGCCGTTGAACGACGCGGGCCTCAGTCGGGCCGGCGCCGGTCGGTCGGTCGGGCCGCGTCGGCCTCGAAGTCGGTGATCAGGAATTGGCCCCCCTCCTTGCGGAGATCGACCGTCAGATCGATCAGTGCCGAGAGCGGTCCGGAGACGCCGCCGGCGTCGCCGCGGGTGTGGATGAGCATCTCAGCCCGGGCCAGGCGGGCTTCCGCCGGCCCCTCGAGCGTGACGTCGAGGCGTGTGATCCGCACCTCCTCGGGGCGAAACTCCCGCAGGGCGCGTTCGGCTTCGCTTCGAAGCGGCGAAAGCGACGGATCGAGGGCGGCGAAAATCGCTTCGGTGTCCCCCGTCTCGGCAGCGCGTGCCAATCTGGGAAACAGTCGTTCGATCTGCTCCCGATCGGTGACCACAAGCCAGTCGGCAAGCAAGCAGCCGACGCCAACAACGAGCGCCGCGGCCATCGCCACGAGAAACCCCCGCTGCCCGGCCTGTGACCAAAGGAGGAGGGACACTCCCGCCACGACGGCACAGCTAATCGCCCAGGGCCAGGCATCGTGAAATGGCATCATGATCACGGCTCCCTCGGGCGGTCCAGTCCCCCCAACTCATTGTAGTGGGCGGAGGGAGTTCGATCTTGCAGGCGCGGGCAGTGTCCAGTGGCGATAAGTCCTGGATGGCAGTCTACGGCGGGCATGGTTTCCTTTGCGGATGCCGCTGCCTAGAGTGAGTTTGACCAGTGAGCGGCATGCCCCGCATCACGGAGTCGCTCTCTCTTCGAAAGGCTTGCTTGCCTTTCGCACCACCAGTGCCCCCACGCGCAGCTTCGCATGTTGCGGCCCTTGCATGGAGGCGCGCAACGTACGGAGGTTTCAATGTTTGCCCCTTTGGCTCAGGTGGCGGCTCTCACCGAGCATGCCAGCGCCCTGTCGATGGATTTCGCGAAAAATGCCCCGCTTCAGTCGATCACGCTCTATCTCTTCTTCGCCGGCACCGTGGCGATGGGGGCTG
>CAJAYZ010000798.1 GCA_903949225.1 uncultured Planctomycetaceae bacterium | reverse complement strand
CGGGCGCGATCGCGGGCCGACGCGATGTTGACGACGCTCATGAAGCACGTCGATGACTTCGAGAGTTTTGCCCGACGCAACGAGGACCTTTCGGGCCGGCTCCACCACGAGGTGATCGTCAGCCGGATGCGGCCACTCGCGGACGGAATCCGCGCGTTTCCGAGGCTCGTCCGTGATCTCGCCCGGTCGCTCGACAGACAGGTGCGGTTGGAGGTGCGTGGCGAGCAGACCGGCGTGGATCGCGACATTCTCGACAAACTCGAAGCCCCGCTCTCGCATCTCGTTCGCAACGCCATCGATCATGGCATCGAGCCCCCCGACGAGCGGATCGCCGCCGGCAAGCCCCCGTCCGGCAAAATCGTCCTCGAAGCCCGTCACCGCGCCGGGATGCTGCAGATCCTCATCACCGACGATGGCCGGGGCATCGATGTCGAGCGGCTTCGAGCCCGCGCCGTGGAACGCGACCTCGTCCCCCGACACGTCGCCGAACGCCTCACCGAATCGGAGGTGATGGAGTTCATGTTCCTGCCCGGCTTCTCCACTCGGGAACGGGTCACGGAGATCTCCGGACGCGGGGTCGGGCTCGACGTCGTCCAGAGCATGGTAAAGGCGGTCGGTGGCGGTGTCCGGGTCTCCAGCCAAGCCGGCCGCCAGACGGTGTTCACGCTCCAACTACCGATCACGATGTCGGTTGTCCGCGCCCTGCTGGTCGAGGTGGCCGGCGAGCCCTACGCGTTTCCTTTGACGCGGATCGACAACATCCAATTCGTCGATCAGGCCGACGTGCGCACCGTCGAGGGACGGCAATTCTTTCGTCGGGACGACGAATCGATCGGATTGGTGATGGCCGAGCAGATTCTGGGCACCGGAACGGGGGCCAGCCCGCCCGCCCCGATGCCGGTCGTCGTCGTCAGCGACCGGGGGCAACAGTTCGGTATGATCGTCGACGCCTTCCTCGGAGAGCGGGATCTCGAAGTCCGCCCCCTCGATCGCCGACTCGGGAAGGTCGCCGACATCAGCAGCGCCTCCCTCCTGGAAAACGGCGATCCGGTGCTGATCGTCGACGTCGAGGATCTCGTTCTCTCGATCGACAACATGCTGATGGGGCGGAGGTTGTCGCGGGTTGACTTCGAGCATCTGGTCCGTCGGGCCCGTCGGACGAAGCGGGTTTTGGTCGTTGACGATTCCGTCACCGTCCGGGAACTGGAGCGTCAACTGCTCCATTCGCGGGGTTTCGATGTCGACGTTGCCGTGGATGGCATGGACGGCTGGAATGCAATCCGTGGTGGCGACTACGATCTGGTAGTCAGCGACGTCGACATGCCCAGGCTCGACGGGATCGGCTTGGTGTCCCTCATCAAGGGGGACCCCGTCCGCAAGGACCTTCCCGTGGTGATCGTCTCCTACAAGGATCGGGAGAGCGATCGGATCCGTGGACTCGATGCCGGGGCGAACCGCTACCTGACCAAGACCAGTTTTCACGACCAGACTTTCATATCCACGATCATCGACCTGATCGGTGAACCGAACGCGTGAACCGCGGGCGGCCACCTTGGGGGGGGGCAGTGTGCGAATCGGAATCGTCAATGACGTGCGGGCCGCGAGCGAGGCTCTGCGTCGGATTGTCACCGGCCTGACAGACCATGAGATCGCCTGGACGGCCAGCGACGGTGTCGAGGCGGTGGCCGCGGCCAAGCGCGACCGCCCAGACCTGATCCTCATGGATCTGCTCATGCCGCACATGGATGGCGTCCAGGCCACCCGGCAGATCATGCTCTCCTCCCCGTGCGCGATCCTCGTGGTCACCGCGACGGTGAGCGGCAATATTTCCTTGGTCTACGAGGCCATGGGGCACGGTGCGCTCGATGCCGTCGACACGCCTGTGCTCGGTCCGTCGGGCGAGGTTCAGGGGGCCCAGGCGCTCGTCGACAAGATCGCCATGATCGGCAAATTGGTCGGCGCGTCCCCCGATGCCCGTCGTACCAGCCGGGTGGCTGCTCCGTCCGGCCCGCCCAAACTGCTCCTCATCGGCGCCTCAACCGGCGGACCGAAGGCGATCTCCGAGATTCTCCAGCCACTCCCCGTCGACTGGAATGTTGCCGTGCTGATCGTGCAGCACGTCGACATGGCCTTCGCACCGGGGTTGGCAAAATGGCTCGGGGACCGAACCGGACGATCGGTGCGGGTGGTCGAGGACGGCCAAATGCCCCTGGCCGGGGACGTGCTCGTCGCCGGCACCAACGACCACCTGATCTTCAACAAGGATCGGACCCTCGCCTACCGCGAGGAACCTAAACACCTCTTCTTCAGGCCGAGCGTCGATGTCTTCTTCTGGAGCGTGGCCGAATGCTGGCCCCAGGCCGGCACGGCGATCCTCCTCACGGGCATGGGGACCGACGGCGCCAAGGGACTGCTCGCCCTTCGGGCCCGCGGTTGGCACACGATCGCCCAGGATCAGTCGAGCAGCGTGGTCTGGAGCATGCCGAAGGCCGCGATCGAACTCAACGCAGCCTGCGAAGTGCTTCCGGTCGCCAAGATGTCCCAGGCGATCAGCCAACGATTGGCGAAGTGACGCCGCCACGGCCGGCGATCTCGCGCATCACTCCGAGCACGATCGCCTCGGCGGTGCCGGGGCGGCGATCGAGCGCGATGACCTGCACCGCGACCGGTAATCCGGCACTGCCGCGATCGGTCTCGATAGCCGCGACCTCGACAGGGTCGTTCGACCGGGGCCGCCCCGACTCCTCGTCGCCCCGCACCGCGGTGACCGGCACCGCGCCTGCCGCGAGGTCGAGAAGATTCGCGAGGAGACAGGGAGCTGCTGCCAGAAGGAGGCGCGACGCCGAGCCGTGACGGAGCGCCGGGAGCGCGGAGACCGGGCAGACAATGCAGTCGTGGGCCGTCGCCCAACGCGCCACGGTAGCCTCGATCGGGCCCCGGCTCCCGAGGAGGGCCTCTCGCGCGGCCGCGCTCCGGGGGCCGGTTCGACGCAGCGCTCGAGCCTCGAGGGCACGCCCCCCCCAGACGCACGCCCCGGCAACGATGCCCCGTGCCCATCCCGGGATCCCCGCCAGAGCGAGGAGGCGACGGACCGGGTCGATCGGTCGCTCCCCGGCGAACAACCGGCGGATGTCAGCGCCGCCGTCCACCGAAAGGATGCCGAGATGCACCCAGGCGGCCTCAGCGGCCACCTCGGGATCGAGTCGGGTCACGGTGGCCCCGGCGGCAGCGAGACGTTCGACCGCCAAGGCGACGGCCCGGCGGACCGCCGCGGAGGGGGCCAGAGGGCCGGCCTCGTCCCACCACCCCACCCGGAGACGATGGACCGGAGGGGCTCCAACGACAGCTGATCCACACAGCCCACGGAATCCTGCCTCGGCATCGTCGACCGTCCGCGCGAGGAAACCGGCCCGTGATCGCTGGCCGACGAGCCGTGGCATCGTCTCGAAGGCTCCGCCTCCGCCGAGCGTTTCCGCGCGCGGCAGGAGGCCGACGATCCCGCAGGAGTGTGCCGGTTGGCGGATGCTGCCGGCCAGATCAGTCCCGATGGCAAACGGCACACACCCGGCGGCGACGAGCGCCGCATCCCCGCCACTGCTCCCTCCCGGGCCCCGTTGGGCATCGGTCGGGTGAACGGTCCTTCCCCACACGGGATTGTCGGTCTCGTGGAGGTAGAGCGCTTGGGGCACGTTCCCCTTTCCGATGACGATCGCTCCGGCGGCCTGCAATCGAGTCACGATTCCAGCGTCATCCCGGTCGAGCGCCGACGCCCGGCCACGAATCCCGAGGGTCGTGACCAGCCCGCGGACGGCAAAGCATTCCTTGACGCTCACCGGCACGCCGGCCAAAGGCCCGGGCGCCGCGTCGGCGAGCCGGGAAGCATCCGCGATCGCCTCGGCGCCGCGGGACTGCACGAGAGCATTGAGACCGGCGTGGGCGCGGCGGCAACGATCGACCGCCTCCGTTACCACGTCCACCGGAGCGACGGCTCCACGGGCTACCCCGGCGACGATTCCTGCCACGGTCTCCCAATGATTCGGCTCGCCCATCCGATCAAGCTCCGCAGGGATGAACGCGCCGTCGATCAGAACGAGTTGGGATCGACCGCATCGCCCGCCGCTTTGCCAACCGCCGGCGGTGTCCTGATATCGACGGCCCAGATCGTGTCGGATTCCCCGAGAACACCGACCACGATGACTGCATCGCCAGGCTGGGCCATGGGGGCACTGCGGCTTAGGAACGACAGCCCATGGGGGGCCTCTCCTCCGACGGCGAGCCGACCACCCCACCAGGGACCGACGGGGCGGACCGCTTCGAGCGTCGCGACGAGGATCGCCCCATCCGAGGGGCGTTTCTCGCTGGCGAGCCACATGCTGCCGAGAAGCTCCAGATCGTCGTGACGATCAAGGGCCAACCTTGTGCGCAGCTCGGCAAACCGATCGATGACCTCGGAAGACGATCGGCCCGACTCGATCGCAGCCCGTTCCGCCTTGGCCAATTCGAGCGCCACGAGGCTCAAGCTCCGGTACCACCCGACCAGCGCCAGCTCGCGGGCAGCCGGATCCCCGCCAAAGGCTCCTTCGCCGAGCGTATCGGTGGCGTTGGTCGCCACGCCGATCGCCGCCGTGACCGTGGCAAGATCGATCCCGGCCGACTCGCGCCCGGCTTCGATGCCCGCGCTCCCGGCGTCGACCAGCACCGGATCGACGACGATCTCCACTTCCTCGATCGGCTGAGGCGAGGCAGGAAGCCCACTGCCGGCGAGTTCGACCGCATCGGCGGGAGCGGGGGCCGGTGCGATCGCCCCCTCCACGATCGCCCCCTCGACAGGGGCCGGGGTGGCAGCGGCGGGGGTGATGCTCGGTTCAGGCGCCGACTCCGCCGTGGTCGTGACGCTGGCGGGCGGGGAAGAAATCTGATCGAGCGTCAACCTTCCTGGGCCCCCGGTCGTCTTGTCGGTGCGTCTCTCCTCGCCGGCCGAGCGGAAACGGGACGGGAGGAGGAATCGAAGGCCGTCAGGAACCTTCGGAGTGACGTGGAGGGGATCACGCTGAAACCCGAACAGGAGGATCGCCAGCGTGACGGGGATCGCCAGCACGCCCCCGATCACCACGCCGACCATCTGCCCCAATCCCCCGCCTGCTCGCTTCGAGCGCGGTCCCGACGTCACGATCGCACTGGAGGCGACAGCGGGGGGCAGGGCTGCCGAGAGCGCCCCGACGTCGATCGTTTCGCCTTGGGATTCGTCGATCCCCTGCGAGTCTCCGTGGTAGGAGTCCGCGACTGCGGGATCGACAACCTCCGCTTCACCAACGAACGCGCCGAATCCGATCGACTCCGACGGCAGGCAATCACGCACTGTCGCGACGATGTCACGCCACTCATCCGCGGCCTTCTCGCCGCCGGAGTGGAGTTCCTCCTCGGGCAACGGATCGGTCCCGGCCGGCCAGACGGGCTCATCCTCTGGAACCTCTGCGGCTAGCGTGCGGACCGCACGCTCCTCCGGTGGGCTGACCGACGAACCGACATCGCTCGGCGACGCGATACCCGATTGGCCGGTGCCGATCTGCACCCGCGAGGCGTGAGAAACGCCCGACGCCTCGGGATCGTCTTCGGAGGTGGTCACGGCAAGAGGGTCGGGGCCGACATCGATGGCAACATCGAGGTCGGCCGGTCCCTCGAGCCAGCCTTCCGGCATTCCATCGACACGGGAACGCTCCTCTTCGGAGGTCTCTCCGATGCCGACCGGCGCGTCATCGATCCCGAGTTCGAAGCGATCGGCATCCGTGGGCTCGATGCTTTCCCAAGCCTCCGCAGATGCCCGGTCGATCGGGGAGTCATCCCCGGCCGACGGGGCCGGAGTGATGTCATCCCCTTCGGGCACCGGTCGGTCGTTCTCGAAAGTCATCGCCCCCTCCAGCCGCTTGTGATCGGCGATCCAGACGGGGGGACGCGGCCTCCCGGGTGGGGCCACACGCCACCAAGACCACCGGATCGATCGCCTTCATCCCGCCCAGTTCGGCTTCGAGTGTACCACCGGGTCCAAGGCTCAACCGTCCCGGTCTGGAGGCATTCCATGCCGCTGATCAAGGGGCCGGTCGAGGTCACGACGGGGGCAACGTTCCCAGCCCGTGGGCCGGTCCGTAGCGGGCCCACAGACTCTCCACCAGCCACCGCTCCGAGACAGGCCGACCCGTGGCCCCGGAAACGAGCGGTCCGGGATCGATCAATCGCCCGTGCTTGTGAACCCGCTCCCGGAGCCAATCCAGAAGCGGTCCGAACCTCCCAGCGGTGATGGCTGCGGGGAGATCGGGGAGATCGGTCTCGACCGCGGCCATCATCTGTGCGGAGTAGACGTTCCCGAGGGTGTAGGTGGGGAAGTAGCCGATCAATCCGGCGCTCCAGTGGATGTCCTGGAGAACCCCTTCGGCCGCGGTGCCCGGGCGGATCCCGAAGTCCTGCTCGAATCGATCGTCCCAGGCGACCGGAAGATCGGCCACGGCGAGCTCCCCACGGATGAGGGCCCGCTCGAGATCGAAGCGGAGCATGATGTGAAGGTTGTAGGTCACCTCGTCAGCCTCGACACGGATCAGCGACGGACGGACGACGAGCAACGACCGCTGGACGGCCTCGGGGGATGCGTCCGACAACGCCGCCGGGAACATCCTCCGCGCCTGCGGCAGGCACCACTCCCAGAACGGGAGCGAGCGACCGACGAGATTCTCCCACAGCCGTGATTGAGACTCGTGAACGCCGAGCGAGGCCGCCTCGCCACCCGGAAGTCCGAACGCCTCGGACCGCAGGCCCTGTTCGTAAAGCCCGTGACCGGCCTCGTGGAGCACGCCGAACAGGGCGGTGGGAAGATACGACTCGTCCCAGCGCGTGGTGAGTCGGCAGTCGTGCGGCCCGGCAGTGCTACAAAACGGGTGCTCCGAGGTGTCGATCCGCCCACGGGCGAAGTCGAAGCCGATTTTCTCGGCCACCATCCGGACGAACAATTCCTGGGCTGCGCGGGGAAAATGCTGCCGCAGCAGGTCGTCCCGCGGAGGGCAACTCGATCCATGGCACGCCCGGACAAGCGCCACGATCCCGGGGCGCAAACGGTCGAAGAGCGCCGAGACGTCACTCGACCGGGCGCCTGGTTCGTGGTCGTCGAGGAGGGCGTCGTAGGGATCGAGGTCGGGCGACTGACAGGTTGCCTGCTCCCGCTTCAGCCTCACGATGCGGGCGAGGTGCGGGGCGAATCCCCTCCAGTCCGAATGCCGTCGGGCTTCGACCCACGCCTGCTGTCCATCGATGCAGGCCCGCGCGATCTCCTCCACCAGCCGCGCGGGCAGTCGGAGTTGCTTGCGGAGGTCGCAGAGAAGGCGGAGGACGGTGACACGCTCCTCGTCGCTCCAGTCGCCCTCGCCCCCCTCCATCGATGCGGCGAGCCGCTCGAGGCGATCCTGCTGTGCCGGTTCGGTGCGGGCCGCGTGAACCAAGGAAGCGACGGCAGCTGCCTGGTCGGCGCGGTACGCCCCGCCGGCCGGCGGCAACATCGTCTGCTCGTCCCAGCCGAGGAGCGATTCGACCGAGGCCAGCACCGCCGTCCGCTGTGCGTGGGCGGCCGCAGCGGCATACTCGGAGCGGAGATCGGGGGGACTCACGCGGGGTTCTTCTGAGGTGGGCATGGGGGGAGAGTATGCTCCCGGGGAACCCCCTGACAACCGGCCCCGTGCCATTCATGCAGGCCCCATGGAAGCTCCCATGCTCGACGCCCTCGTCATCGCCCCCCATCCCGACGATGCTGAACTCGGCATGGGGGGCACCATCGCGCTCATGCTTGCCCGCGGGCTGCGCGTCGGCGTCCTCGATCTCACCGATGGTGAACCGACGCCGCGGGGCACGACCGAGATCCGTGCCCGGGAGACCGCCGCCGCCACCGACGTGCTCGGGATCCCCTGGCGGGAGAATCTCGGCCTCCCCAACCGTCGTCTCCGGGCCACGCTCGCCGCCCGTGCCAGCCTCGCCGCCACGATCCGCCGCACCCGCCCGAGATGGCTGTTCTCGCCACACTGGGTGGACGCCCACCCTGACCACGTCGCCGCCACCCGCCTCGTCGATGCGGCGCGATTCTGGGCAAAACTCACGAAATGCGACCTGCCGGGTGAACCCTGGCATCCGTCGCGCGTCTACCACTACTCGTGCGTCCACCTCAAAGTGCTGCTCCGTCCGGCGTTCATCGTCGACATCAGCACAACCTGGGATCTCAAGGCCCGCAGTCTCGCGTGCTACGCCAGCCAATTCCCCTCTCCGTCCTCCTCCTCCTCCTCCTCCTCCCCGACCACGTCCCCGCCGACAGTGCTTGAAAACGTCGATGCCGCGGCGCGGTGGTGGGGCTCGATGATCGGCGTGGCCCGCGGCGAGCCGTTCACCTCCCGCGAACCGATTGGACTGCGTGGTTTCGGGGATCTTTTCTGACGCCTTCCGAGGGCTGCCGACAGCGGATCGGCCACTCGGGCAAACTGCGCCGGCGGGCACTGCCGAGGGGAGACGGGAGCGCCGCCGGGACTTGGCCGGATGGGAGCGATTCGAGGGGCGAACGACGGAATCGTGCGGCTCTCGGTGGGCCCGGGCCGATACCCTCAATGCGGCCGCTTGGGCGTCCGCCGCCGTTCCCTCGGCCCACAGGGTCTTCACAATGCCCGCCCGAGACATCAACGTCATGGCCCTCGTCAAGGGGGGCGAACGGTACGTCTTCCTGTACGACGACGAAAGCCGTGCCGAAGCCCTTCGCACCCTCGGTCGCTTCGCCTCCGATCCGGAGCTGAGCTTCACGTGGCACGACGCCGCTGTCCTCGGCGAAAAGGTCCGCCACGCCGCGCCGCGGGTCAACCGGGTGCGTTTTGTACCCCCGGCCGACCGGACGGCCTGATCGCTCCCCGGGGCAGGGATCCCGATGCCCACACCGCCACCTGACGCCATCGCCGGATTCATGCCGGTGATCGAGCGCTTCCTCGGGGCCATGGTCGCAGAACGGGGCTGCTCCCCCTTCACCGTCAAAAGCTACCGCGAGGATCTTCTCCAACTGGCGGAGTTCCTCGCCTCGGCCGGCTGTCGCAGCCCCGGCGATGCAACGAGCACGATCCTGCGGCGATTCGCCGGCGGACTCCACGCGGCCGGCTACGCCTCGGCGACGGTGGCGAGGAAGCTGGCAAGCACCCGCAGCTTCTACGCTTTCGGCCAGCGCGAGGGATGGGTGCGGACGAATCCCGCCAAGCCGCTGCGGGGTCCGAAACGGGCGCGAAAGCTCCCCAAGTTTCTCACTGGCGAGGAAATCGGCCGCCTCCTTGCCGCTCCCCAACCGAAGGCCGCTGGCGGGCTTCGTGACCGAGCAATCCTCGAACTGATGTATTCAGCGGGGCTCCGCGTCCGCGAGCTCGTCGGCGTCGACGACACCGATGTCGACCTCCGCGGCGGCACGGTGAGGGTTCGCGGCAAGGGACGCCGGGAGCGCCTGGGAATCGTCGGGCGCCACGCCCAGCGTGCGGTCGAAGCCTGGCTCGCTTCCCGCCCCCACCCGAGAGGCCCAGCCGTCACCCGTGTTCAACCGTTGTTCACCAATCGATTCGGAACGCGGCTGTCGGTGCGAGGCGTTGCCCGGCTTCTCGAGAAACATCTCCTCACGGCCGGGCTCGTCGGGCGGGCCAGCCCCCACACCCTGCGTCACAGTTTTGCCACCCATCTGCTCGACGCAGGAGCGGACATCCGCAGCGTCCAGGAGCTCCTCGGGCACAAGAGCCTTGTCACCACGCAGATCTACACTCACGTGACGACCACGCGTCTTCTCGACGCGTTCGACAAAGCCCATCCCCGCGCCCGCTAGCCGGCCTGCGACGGCGAAAGTTCAGACGAGGCCCCGGCGCACGGCCCACACTGCAGCCTGCGTCCGGTCGGTGACGGCGATCTTGCGGAGGATGTTCTGGACATGCTCCTTCACCGTCTCGACGCTGATCGTCAGCGATTGGGCGATCTCCTTGTTGGAGAGTCCCAGGGCCATGTGGCGAAGGACCTGCGTTTCCCGCTG
>CAJAYZ010000797.1 GCA_903949225.1 uncultured Planctomycetaceae bacterium | reverse complement strand
GCCATTCTCGGAGCACCGACCGTTGACCGAGCCCGGGCCGAGAGAAACACCGGGCCTGAGCGACGCGACAGGCTCCCGGCTTCCGATCGAGAGGCCGCAGCGCGGTCTCCGTTGGTGGGCGCTGGGGTCGCTGGTTGTCGGCGCTGCTTTCGGCGCGATCCGCTTCGGATTGGTGACGTTGCCGGGGAGC
Organism: uncultured Planctomycetaceae bacterium; assembly: GCA_903949225.1. GTDB lineage: Bacteria > Planctomycetota > Planctomycetia > Pirellulales > UBA1268 > QWOP01. Next base: position 2,000 of record CAJAYZ010000797.1, on the reverse strand, counting down.
GGGCCGACGTCGGCCGCTGGCCCTGCCGGCGAGCCTGTGAACGGGGCTGCCAGAAAGCAGGCCGAGCCGGTCGTAATCACCGTCGTCGCCGCCACCGCGCGTCCGGTGGAGCGGCGGGTGCGGACGGTCGGCACGCTCCATGGCTTCGAGGAGATCGATGTCTCGCCGCTCGTCGATGGACGCGTTGCCCGTGTTGCTCATGACATCGGCGACATCGTCGAGCCGGGGGAGACCCTCCTCGAGATCGATGATGCCGATTTCCTCCTTGCGGTCCAGGAGGTGGAACGTTCCCTGGAGCTCGAGCTCGCCTCGCTCGGCCTCTCCACCGTCCCCGACCTGTCTTTCGACATCTCCCGCCTCCCCTCCGTGGAGCGCGCCGGCCTGGTGGAGCGCAGTGCCGCCGACACCCTTGAGCGGGTCCGGGGGCTGGAGGCGCGGGGGGTGATCACGAAGGACGAGATCCAAAAAGCCGAACTCGCGCTCGACACCGCCAGGCTCGACCGCAAGCAGCGTCTTCTCGAGGCCGAGCAGGCGCTTGCGGCGGTTCGTCACCGCGAGGCGGTCCTGGAGACGGCGCGGAAGCGACTCGGCGACACCCGCGTGGTCGCTCCGGCGATCGAGGTCCGCACCTTCCGCCGGCCGGGTGAAGGAGGCGTCGACGAGGTTGCCGCCGCCGCCCGCACCTACACCGTCGCCGCCCGCTACGTCACCGAGGGAGAGGTCGTCCGCTCGATGCCGGCGGCGGTCCTCTTTCGGCTCGTTGTCGAGGATGTCCTCAAGCTCAAGGCCGCGGTGCCGGAGCGGCATGCCGCGAGCATCGCCCCGGGGCAGGAGGTCGATCTCGCCGTCGAGAGCCTTCCCGGCGTGGCGGTGACCGGCCATGTCGTCCGCGTCCATCCGACGATCGATACGGCGAGCCGGACGTTTGACGTCGAAGTGCAGGTGCCCAACGCCGGGCATCGGCTCAAGCCGGGGGCGTTTGCCAAGGCGTCGATCCTCCTCGACCGAAAGTCTGATGCGGTGACCGTCCCGGAAGAGTCGCTCGTCCGCTTTGCGGGCGTGACGAAGCTGTTTGTCGTCGTCGAGGGGCGGGCCGTGGCGGTTCCGGTGGAGCCGGGAGTCCGGCTCGACGTCACCGACGAGGCCGGCATCGTCCGGCGCTGGATCGAGATCCCGGCCGGGGTGACGGCCGGCGCCGAGGTGGTGACTTCGGGGCTTGCCCAGCTCACCGATGGCGCGGCGGTCCGCGTGCGAGTGGCGACGACACCATGACGATCTGGGACGTCTGCATCCGCCGGCCGGTGTTCACGGCGATGCTCGTCATCGCCCCGATCGTCCTCGGGCTCGCCGCCTATCCCCGCCTCGGGGTCGACCTCTTTCCCAACGTCGACCTGCCACTAGTGACCGTCACCACGACACTCCGCGGTGCCAGCGTCGAGGAGATGGAGACGGGCGTCACCAAGCCGATCGAGGAGATCGTCAACACCGTCTCCGGAATCGAGCAGCTCCGCTCGACGACGAAGGAGGGGATGTCGCAGGTGGCGATCGAGTTTGTCCTCGAGAAGAACGGCGCCGTTGCCGCCCAGGAGATCGATGCCAAGGTGCGGACGATCCTCGGCCAGCTCCCCGAGGGGACCGACGCACCGATCATCGACAAGTTTGCCCTCGATGCGGCGCCGGTCCTGACGCTCGCGATCTCCGGCCGCCGCGACGCCCGCGAGATCACGGAGATCGCCCGAAAGCTCATCAAGGAGGATCTCGAAAGTCTCCCCGGCGTTGGCGCGGTGATCCTCGTGGGGGGGCGGCAGCGGGCGATTCAGATCTCGATCGACACCGATCGGCTCCAGAAATACGACAACCTCACGATCGAGGATGTCCGCCAGGCGATCACGAGGGAAAACCAGGAGCAGCCCGGCGGGCGGATCGATCAGGGGCCGAGGGAGGTCGTTCTGCGGACGATGGGACGGATCCGTGAGCCGGCCGATTTCGCCCAGTTGATC
>CAJAYZ010000796.1 GCA_903949225.1 uncultured Planctomycetaceae bacterium | reverse complement strand
TTGAGCATCTTGAGGACATCCGGCGTGATGTCGATCCCGGGCTCGAGATAGACGATCGGCTTGGTGATCCCGCGGAGGATCTGGTTGCGGTCGCTGTTGTCGACCGGGTCGCCGTCGAAGCGGTGGACGATGGCGATCCGGTGCTCGCGGGCGAACTGCTCGACGGCCTTCTCCACCTCGGTGTAGACGCTCAGGTAAACCTTCGCCTCGCGGTCCATGAACTCCTTCTTCTGGAGCTGGGCGTCGACGTTGAAGTCGCCCTGGGCCTTGGCGATCTCAGACTCGAGCTTCTTGAACTCGGGTGTGCCGGGATTGAAGCCCTTGATCTGCTCCATCATGCCGTTGATCCGGTCACGATCCGCCTTGAGGGTGTTCTCGGCGGCCATCACCTCCTCCTTCATCCGATCCATCGCCGCCTTGAAGCGGGCGTGGTTTTTGAAGATGTAGCCAACGTCGATCACCGCCACATGCGTCGCCGCGCTGGCGGCGGTGGGCGCCACAGGGGCGGCGGCAGCGGGGGGCGCCGCCGGACGCTGCGGGGCCTGAGCGTGGGCCGCGGTGGGCACCGCGAGGATTGCACAGAGAATCGCTGCCAGTTGCCACTTCACGGATAGCACTCCTTGCTGGGTCGCACGCGCGGCCGCCGCGACCGCGGCGGGGTCGGTCCGGGGCCTCCGTCGCGACCATCCGTGGTCACGGCGCAGGGGCCGGTCGGGGCGGGACTATGGCAGCGGCGTCGGCCCGGCTCAAGGCCAAAAACGGAGTCGTTTTGACCGCGAAACGGTCATTCTCCGGCTCAGCGCGGGGCGCCGAGCGTGACCTCGAGGGTGACTTCCTGCTCGCCCCGTTTGACGACGACCGGCACCGTCTCGCCCCCCTTGTGCTTCCGCAGGGCGCTGTCGAAGTCGTCGAGGCCGGTGACGGCGCTCTCCCCGATGCGGATGATGAGGTCGCCCCCTTGGAGCCCCCCCTTGGCCGACGGTGAATCCTTGGAAACTCCGGAGATCGCATACCCCTTCCCCGGCTTGCCGAAGTCGGGAATGCTGCCGAAGTAGGGGCGATCGCCGTCGCGTCGGGCCATCGATTGCCGTCCGGCCACCTCGATGTAGGCCGGGGCCTGCGGCGCCCGCGCCAGTTCCTTCACCCCCTCGGCCACCATCCGGGCAATTCGGCTCATGCCGTCGTAGTTGATCTTCTCGGGGGTGTCGGTGGGGCGGTGGTAATCGGCATGGGTGCCGGTGAAGACGTGGAGCACGGGAATCTTCTTGGCGTAGAAGCTCGCGTGATCGCTGGGCCCGAAGCCCCCCGGATCCTTGGCGACGTCGAAGCCATGGGTGGCGACGAGCCTGTCGACCATCCCATCCAGGCCGGTGCCGGTGCCGGTGCCGTGGATGATCAGCTTGCCCCCCTCGAGCCGGCCGACCATGTCGAGATTCACCATCGCCACCGTGTCGGCGAGCGGCACCGCGGCATTGGAAGTGTAGTGGGCGCTGCCGAGCAGGCCCCGCTCTTCACCGGAGAACGCGACGAACAGAATGCTCCGCGGATATGGCCCCTCCTCGGCGAGGATCCGGGCCACCTCGACGAGCATCGCCGTGCCGCTGCCGTTGTCGTCGGCGCCGTAGTGGATCGTCGTATCTCCCGGCGCGTTGGAATTGCTCCCGCCGTAGCCGAGGTGGTCGTAATGAGCGCCGACAATCACCGTCTCGGTGGGGAGAATCGGCTGCAGAGCCTTTGTCTCCTGGCCCTGCCCCGCCCCATGGGGCCCCGCGGCGGCATGGGGATCGGCGCTCGCATGTGGATCGGTGCTGGCGTGCGGATCGGCGGGTGTCTCTTCCTTGGCAGCGGGGACCGCGGCCTGCTTTTCGAGATCGCCGAGGGCCTTGGCTTCCGCCGGCGAGGCGGGGGGATCATCGTGCGGCCCGGCGGGAGCCGCGGGGCCATGGGCGGCGACGAGGGCTGCGGCGTCGGCCGCGACCGAAGCGGGCACGACCGCCCCGATCCCTGGCAGTATTGCCAGGACATTGCGGGCCTGGGTCTCGGAGCGGTCGATCGCAACGCGGCCGCGGAGCCGCCAGCCCTCGAGTGGGGCCGAACGTGGGGTCGGCCCGTCATCGATCTGCTTCTCAAGATCGACGAGCGTCTTGCCGAGCACCTTTTCCACGATGGCTTCGACCACCGGGCGCTTCAACTGGAGGATCGGCAGCGTCCGCTTGTCGG
>CAJAYZ010000795.1 GCA_903949225.1 uncultured Planctomycetaceae bacterium | reverse complement strand
GCCGGGAGGCGGGGAGAAGAAAGAACGCCGAGGCACGCGACGATCAGGAAAAAGCGGATCCTCAAACGTCCTCGAACACCGAAGCGACGAAAGGATTCATCGTGTGGTGGCATCACGGTCTCTCCGAAGCAGACTGTTCAGCGAGGGAAAACCCCCCATAGGCAAAGGCGACCTTCGGAAACGTCTGCGGACATGAAGCGACGCAACCTGTCGAAATCGAAAGGTTGTGGGCGGCCGCATCAAGCCACTTTTATGAAATCCTCGGGATAATCAGCGGAAGATCACCGCTGCCGCGATGAACCGATGGCCCGGGTCGCCGAAAGGGGCCGTTCGCGCGAGCGACGTGCGGCGCCCCGGCGTTTCAGGGGGCGAGATCGAGGCGGAGGAGGCGGGCCCGGTCGTGTCCGCCGGCCACCAGGACGGCGCCGGGCGTACCCGGCGCGTCCTCCACGCCCACCGCCGCGACTGGCCAGCCCGGACGGACCTCGTCGAGCGTGATCCCGGTGGCCGCATCGCACAGTCGCACCGCGTCGCGGTCGGCGATCACGAGGGTGGTGCCGTCGGCAGACCAGGCGAGGCCGGCGGGCACGCCGCCGATCGAGATTGTCTCCCCGACTTGGCGACCGGTCGTCGCACTGAGCACCCGCACCTCGCGATCCCGGATCCCGACCGCCAATCGGGTGCCGTCGGGAGACCAGGACAGGGTGAGAACGTACCGGACGAGTGTCCCGGCGCCGGTCATGATCGCCTGCCGCTCGGCGACGATCGGAAGGCCGTCGTCGCCGAGCGGGAAGACCGTGACATTCGGGCCGTGTCCGATCGCGAGCCTCGGGGGACCAGCGGCGGAGACCGCCATCGCATCGACCGCGGTCGGGAACGTGTCGAGAGAGGTCGTGCGGCCGGTGGCGACGTCGATCGCCGTGACGATTCCCTCGGAGGCGGCGAACACCCGGCGCGCGTCAGCCGCGGCGACTGCCGAGTGCCTGCCGAGTTCCGTGGTCTCGACGGCGACGGGGCCTTCGGCCCCCGCCTCCACGAGCACCACGCGCGAGGTCCACTCGTGGATCGGCCGGCCAGGCCCCGCCGGGGTCGTGGTCGTCGCCGCGACAAGACGCCGGTCGGGCGACGCCGAGACGTGCGACGCAAACGGGATGCGGATGCCCCGGGCTTCGGTCACCCGCCCCGGCTCCGCGAGGAGGACCTCGGAGGTGCTCGTCGGCAGGAGCCAAGCCCCCGACGTGCCGAAGGGCGCGATCCCCGCGACGGAGCCGGCCTCCGCCACGACTTCATGGAATCCCGCGAGGTCGGCCCGCTTCGCCAATTCCCAGCGCCTGAGCGAGCCGTCGCCTCCGGTCGAGAGGATCGTGCCCGCGTGCTCCCACGCGACGTCCCAGGTGCGCCCCTCATGGCCGATGAGCCGCCGTTGCTCCAGGCCGGTCGCCACGTCGAAGATGCGGATCACGCCGTCCTTGCACCCGGTGACGATCGAGCGTCCATTCGGCGAGACCCCGCACCCCTGCACCCAGCCCGGGTGCCGGGGGAGCTCCCGGAGCAGCGCTCCCGAGGCGGTGTCCCATACGTGTGGCACTGCTTCGGTGCCGATCGACACCACGAACGACCGGTCAGGCGCGAGGACGAGTTGACCGACGCGGCCGAAGGCGTGCTTCAGATCGCGGATCGGAATGCCGTCGTCGGCGCCGAGGATCGCGATCGTGTTGCCCGATGCCGCGGCGACCCGGGCGTCGTCGAGGAAGACGATCGCTTGGAGGTCGGGCCGATCGGCTTCGTCTTCCACCGGAGCGAATGGCAGGTGTCGTGCGACGGGGCCGGACGGCGCTCCGTCGGCCGCGACGGACTGGATCGAGAGCGTGCGCTCGCGGCCCCCGAAGGCGATGCGGTCGCCTCGCGGGGAGAAGGCGACGGCGAACAAGCCCCCTCCACCCGAGTCGGTCTCACCGATGCGGGTGCCGTCATCGCGGCTCCAGATACGCACCTTCCCGTCCTCACCGGCCGTCGCCACCCATCGCCCGTCGGGCGAGAAGACGACGTCGTTGATCTCATCGTGGGCGCGGATGGCGAAGGCCGGCGCTGGCGAATCGCCGTGGAACACGAACAGCGTCCCGTCGGCGCCCCCGACCCCGACGTCGCCCCGATCAGAGCGGCCGATGCAGTAGAGATCGGGACGCTCGGAAAAGAACGGACTCGAGGGCTCCGCCCGGTCGAGGAGCCGCGCGGCCTCGGCGCGGCACCGGGCCGCGAGCCAGCGAGCCGCGAGCCCGGAGCCGATCCCCGCGTCGGCGAGGCTCCGCCGCGCCGACTTCGGATCACCCGCCCGCCAGATCTCGAACGCCTTCCGCGCGGCCTCCGCGCGGCTGCGGGCGCGGAAGAGCGCATCGAGTTCGCGAAGCCGCTGCGCCTCCTCCGCCTCGCGTTGCGCCGTCCGGGCCTGCTCGGCCCGCACGGCTGCGGCACGCACGATCTCGCTTGACCGGATCGCCTTCTCGCGATCGAGCGACGCCCAATGGATGCCGATCGCCATCGCGCCTGCCGCGAGCGCGAGGCTTGTCGCCGCCGTGACTGCGATCGGAGCGGCGCGGCGGCGGAGGAAGCCGGCAACGCGCTCGAGGGGGGAACGCGGACGCGCCAGCGTAGGAACCCCGCCCAGGAAACGGGTGAGGTCGGCGGCGAACGCCGCCGCCGACTCGTAGCGATCCGCCGGACGCTTGGCCCGGCTCTTGAGGCCCACCGCGACGACGTCGCGCGGGAGGGAGCGGATCACGTCATCGGCGGGCCGCGGCTCGCCGAGGAGGAGCTCGCAGTAGATCTCGCGCTCCGACCGACCGGCGTGCGGGGCGACTCCCGTCAGGAGCCGGTCGAGGAGAAGGCCGAGGGCGTGGACGTCGGTCGCAGGGCTGACCGGTCCGAAATCCTTCGGTCCCACCTGCTCCGGCGCGAGCCACGCCGTCGTTCCCAAGCGCGTGCCGGACGTGGTGAGCTGGCCGCCGGGATCGCTGCCCTCATCGGTGAGCGCCTTGGCAAGTCCGAAGTCGGCGATTTTGACGCGATGGTGGATGCCGTCGATGTCGAGCTCCCCCTGGGGGTCGGCCGCGAGGAGCACGTTGCCCGGGGTGATATCGCGGTGGATCACGCGGCAGCAGTGCGCGACGGCCACCGCCTCGGCGAGGACGCGAACCACCTCCGCCGCCAATCGTGGGGCCGCGGGGCCCGGATGTGCTGCCATCCAATCGCCGAGCGTGCCGCCGGCGCAGAGTTCCTCGGCGATGTAGGCCAAGCCGTCCGACTCCCCCACCTCGTAGACGGTCACGACATGCGGATGGTTGAGCCGGGCTGAAAGTTCGGCCTCGCGGAGGAATCGCTGCTTCGAACCGGGCAGGAGAAGAGCATCGGGTCGAATCACCTTCAGCGCCACGCGACGCCGGAGGCGGGGGTCGTCGGCCTCGTAAACGATCGCCGATCCGCCCCGACCGATCTCGCGGATGACGCGGAACGGACCGATCACCACGGGCGCTTTTCCATCGTCGGGGGTGCTGGTTCTCGCAGACTCGGCGGCAGCCCGCAGGACGAGAAGGAGATCAAGGTGATCGGCCAGGGCCTCCGCTGGCTCGCCCTCGGCGATCCGCAGCGGCGAATCGGAGCAACCGGCGTGGCCGGAGATGCGGTCGTCAATGTCCGCCAGCCGCTCGGCGAGACGGTCCTCGGAGGATTCGTCGTCGGGTGAGTCGGGAACGCCGGGCATGGGTCGAAACTCCGGCGCCTCATCGCGCGACGGACTTACGCTCGGCACCGGTGGCCGGGTGCTCGTCGAGCACCTCTTTGAGACGCACGAGCGACCGAAAAAAGAGCTTCCGCACCGCCTCTTCGGAACGTCCGCAGCGATGGGCGATCTCACGGAACTTGAGGTCGTCCCAGATTCGCAGGCGGATCACCGTGGCGTGCGGTTCTGGGAGCGAATCGATGGCCATGAGAACGGCCTGATCGCGTTCCGAGCGGATCGCCGAGAGCTCTGGGCGGCGGTCGGTGACGAGCGAGCGATCGTCGTGGTCCCGCGGAGAGAGCTCCTGGAGGGGCTGCTCACGGCGACAATCCCTGGCGTGGCAGTCGCGGTATCGCCGGACCGCGTCGATGACGTTGTTACGGAGGATCTTCCGCAGCCAAGCGAAGAGCTCCTGACGAGTGGAACCTTCGAAGCGGTCGGCGCTCGAGAAGGCCTCGAGGGCTGTCTCCTGGATGAGGTCGGAGAGGGCCACTTTCACCCGCAACTCGGCTGGGATCTGCCTTGCGGCGAGGAGCTTGAGCGATCCCCGGGCCGCCTCGACGCACGCCGCGATCATCTCACCAGCATGGGGCCTCGGGCCCTCGGGTGGGAACAGCCGCGAGACCGACTCCGCGATCGGGGCCTCGGGCATCGGAAGTCGAAGCAGCGACGATTCCATGAAGACGGCTCCCTGGGGACGCAGACTTCCAAGACAGCCTGCCAACGTCGACCGACGGCGTCAAGCATGGCCCGGGATGGCATACTGCCGTCCGGCTCAGAAAAGCTCCTCGCCACGGGTGTATTTCTTCACCGCAGCGCGGTCGAGCGTGAGGCCGAGGCCGGGCCCTGAGGGAATCGCGAGCATGCCGTCGGCGTCGAGCTTCCAGCCTCCCTGCGTGATCTCGTCGATGAACGGGGAGCCTGTCAGGTATTCGACGAGGTCGGTGTCGGGGAAGGCGCTGGCGAGTTGGAGATCGGCCGCCAGGCCGACGGCCGTGTTCCAACCGTGCGGAATGAACTTCACGCCATGATCCCAGGCCATCCGGGCGATGTGCGCTTCCTCGCTGATCCCGCCGACTTTCGTAACGTCGGGCTGAACGATGTCGAAGGCCCGCGCGGCGAGAAACGGCAGAAACGATTGCCGGCGTGTGAGGACTTCGCCGCCGGCGATCGGCACCGGCGAGTGTTCCCGGAGAAGGACAAAGTCGTCGAGCGCATCGGGCCGCAGCGCCTCCTCGAACCAGTCGACCGAATAGTCGGCGAGCATCTGCGCGGCGTTGATCGCCCACTTGTAGCCGTTGGCCCAATGGGCGTCGCTCCCGCCGGCATCGACCATCAGCTTGCAATCGGGGCCGACCGCCTCGCGCGCCGCGCGGACGATTTGCTCGTCCATCTTCCGGCTGACGCGCCCAAACGGCCCCCAGCCGATCTTGAAGGCCCGGAAGCCCTCGGCCTTCACCGCCAAGAGCCGCTCGCGCATCTTCGCCGGCTCTTCCATGAGCAGCGAGGCATAGGGGGCGACGCGCTCCCGGTAGCGGCCCCCCAGGAGCCTCCCCACCGGCTGCCCCGTCGCCTGACCGAAGAGATCCCACAGGGCGATGTCGATCCCGCTGATCGCATGCGTGAGCGAGCCGCCGCGGCCGGTCCAGAAGGTGTTCTGGTGGAGCTTTTCGGTGACGCGCTGTGGCTCCAGCGCGCTCTCACCGCGCCACAGCGGCTCGAGCAGCGCGATTGCTGCGCGCACCACATCGTCGTTGGTGAACACGCTCCCCAGGCCGATGGGGCCAGAGTCGGTGTGGACGACGACGAGCGTGTGGACACAGTCCTCGGGCTTGAGCTCGACGCTCCAGCCCCCCTCGGGGGTCGCGCCACGGAGGCCAGCACAGCGTATGTCGCGGATCTTCATCGGGGTCTGTCTCCGGAGTCAGCGTCGGGTGAAAAGGGTTGCGGTCGGGTTGAAGGGGACGAGTGCGTCGAGCGGGAAGATCGGCCGCGGGCAGCGGGTGTGGCCGAGCGATTTCAGATTGGCGCTCGACGACCCGGGGGCGTCGATGTTGATCATCCGCGCACACCAGTCTGCATACATGTGGTGCTGGCAGTGGGGCGACTTGATGACGACGCCATCGTAGCGGCGCGGGTCCTGACCGTGGGCGAGGAAGAAGGAGCGGTCGTAGAGACTCACAGCCCGGCTCCCCACCACCCACGTGACGTTCCCCGCCTCGAGGACTGCCGTCGGGCCGGCCTGCCACTCCTCCCCGAACGACTCGCTGCGAAACCGGCCATCGGCGAGGAGCCGGACGCGGGCCTGCACGGGGCGCGGCCGGTAGCGCGCCGGATCGAGCTTGCCACCGAGCGTCGTGAACACCGTCCCACCGACCCCCGCCTTGAAAGCGGCTTCGACGGCCGGCGCATCGACGATCGGCGCGAGCACGCGGCCCCGGTAGCCAGCGTCGAGGAGGGCGCTGACGACCGCATTGGAGTCGCCAGAGGCGCCGGAGCTTGTGGCGTCGGCCGCGTCAACGAGGCCGAGCGTGCCCGCGCCAGAGTGCCCCGTGACGATTGCCACCATCTCGTCGAGCGTCGAGAGCGGCACGGTCATCTGCTCGTGGTGTTCCCAGAAGTGCCGCGCCAGCTCGAGCGCTCCGCGCTCGGCTTGGGCGGCATCGCCATCGGTGACGACGAACGCGTAGGTCTGCAGGCTCGGCACGTCGGTGAACGGATTGCCGATGAACATCCCTGCCGAGAGGCCCCCCGGGCCGGTCTCGATCTCCTTGGCCCGCGCGATCACCCGGCCGAAGAGCCCGGTCTCCGTGATCAACTCATCCCCGCGGACGAGCGCCGGCACCGGCACGACCGCCGTCACCGGCTTCACGCCATCGGCGAGGATCCGCAGCAGGAGTTGGGCGGCGCGGGAGCCTGTCTGGAAGAAGTCGACGTGGGGATAGGTGTGGTAGGCGACGATTGCGTCGGCGTGCTTCACCATCCGCTCGGTGAGGATCCCGTGGAGATCGAGCGAGACGACGATCGGGATTGTCTCCCCGAGGATCTTTCGCGCTTCTTCGAGGAGCTTTCCCTCCGGATCCCACTCGGCCGGGCCGGCCATCGCGCCATGCATGCAGAAGATCACGCCGTCGGCCGGCGGCGCCTGGCGGAGGGCCTCGAGAAACTCTCCCTCGATCCGGCTCCAGGCCGCTGGCGAAAGCGGCCCACCGGAAGTGATGAAGCAGGCGCCGTAGGTCGGCACCGGCTCGACGCCGGGCGTTTTGCAGAGGACGTCGAGGACACCGCCGACCTCGGTGCCGACCTTGGCGTGGTAGTCGAAGAGGGCAGCCCCGTGGCGGATGTCGAAGTCGCCGTAGGTGCTCGGGTGCGG
>CAJAYZ010000794.1 GCA_903949225.1 uncultured Planctomycetaceae bacterium | reverse complement strand
TCTTGCCGTCGACGCAGAACTCGCCCTCGGTGAACACCCAACCGTGGCAGTTGGAGAGCGCATCGTGTCCCCCGGCAACGATCAGCCGTCCCGTGTAGCCGTCGGGCACCTCCCCTGGCGCTACCGCCGCCGAAAGCTGCCTGACTTCGATCGGCGTCCCCCGATCGGTGCGCACGACGACCCCCGGCACGACGACGGCCTGAGCGATGCCAAGCTCTTCGGCGGGGACAGGCCGCGGTGCCGCCTGATGGTAGAAGCCGGACGAGGTCGCCGCGAACGACACCATTGCCACGGCGACGCACCCGCATCGGCACCACGGCGTCGAGCAGGCCACCGGCCACCATCGCCGCGCTCCCGGCAGCAGGGCGGCTGCCAGCAGGAACGCCGCGGTAGAACCGATGGCGACCAACGCGACAAGGAAAAACCAGACCAGCATGGAGTGTGTCTATCGGGGCGAGAAACGGAGAGGGACGGCCCCTTGATCGACGCCCCAGTTCAACGGCCCTCCCATCGGGAATGTTCCGACAAAAATGCCCTCGAGCACCGCTTACGCTCCACACTCACCTCGGCGCAGCATCTCCCCCACTCTTTGGAGTGAACTTCGGAGTGAAACAGGTCGCCCGCGAGAGGGATGGCCCCCGATCGCTTGATCGCTTGATCGCTTGATCGATGGACAGCGAGCGGGCGAGGGCGTGCTAGCACCGTCCGACCGGGATGCATCTTCGCCATTCCCCCTCCGAACCCCGGGAAAACAGCCGCACGAAACGGCTGGCGATTACCGCCACAAACTGCCCTAGGCGGCCCCCCTCGGGATGGTGTTCGATGCTGCCGCCACGGCCCCAATTCGGCCCTGGTGTGATCGGCACGACCCGAGGCCCAAAGACCCTTGTCAGGGGGGATTTTCATGTCCGAGGATACGAACAAACTCGGCGTCTACGGGTATGCGGTCATGTACCGGCTCCAACCCGGCGGACGGTGGCTCGTCGATCAGGACGACGAATACCGCACCCTGCCGGCCCACTATCTCTCGCTCGATGAAGCGCTCGACCGGGTCGGCTTCATGCGGCTCAAGAAAGTCGAGGCCCGGGTGGCAGCGATCGTGGCTGAAAAGACCGACACTGCCGACGAGTTTGAAACCCACCGGGGCCCCTGACGCCGCGGGCGCTCAGCCAGGGCCGAGCCGCTCGAAGCGGAGAACGCTGCGGCCCCCGACCTCGACCGACTCCGCAAACATCGACAGCGGCCTGACCCACAGCCCCCGATCGCCATACTCCTGGCGGTAAACGACGAGGGTCTCCTCCGTCTCGCTGTGCCGCGCAACCCCAAGCACGGTGTACTCGTTCCCCTTGTAATGCCGGTATCGCCCCGGCTCGATCGCCTCGATCATCGACGTGCTCCCTTCATTTTCTCCACAGGGATCTCCTCCGCAAAGCATAGGTTTTTCGGGGGGGGGCGCCGGCCGCCGCATCCAGCGGCGGCCACTCGATCCGCAGTCTGCCACGCCGGTTTGGTCGTGAACGACTTTTCCACCGATTCCCAGGAACCGCCCTACGGAACGCCGAGGAAATGGCCTGCTACCAGCTCCCTGGCAAGCCTTCCCCTGAATCCGAGCCCGCTCTGGCTCCTTGACGGAGAGGGCGTGACCGCGAAACTTCGGCAGCGATTGGGCGTTGAACGGGGGCGGCAGGCCGGTTCAAGCCCCGTCTTGGCACTCGCGTTGATCCATCTTTTTGGGGGATCAACGTCGTGACCCTCCGCTCCAGGAAGTCCATCATGCGCACCCTGTCAGCAGGTGAAGTTCGCCGTGCCCTCGCTGCCAACGAGCGAAGCTCCAGGGCTCGCACCACAGTCGGCGACTGGCTCAAGCGTGGCGCGATCGCCGCCGTTGCCCTCCTCTTTCTGACCCTCCTCTCCGGATGGGCGCTGGGATGGTATTCGACGCCGGCCCAGGTGCTCGACGTCCGGGCCGCCATCAACGAACAGATCGCCGAACTCGACAAGGTGAGCAAGGGACAGGCCCCCTACGCGGGCGGCCCCGACATGGGGAAGGTTCGTGATTCGATGCGCAACCTCCCCGAAGGGATGCGCGATCGGGTGCGGCGTGACTTTGGCCGCCTCATGGAGGCCGGCGAGACGGCCCAGGTGAACTCCTTCTTTCTTGTTCCCCCCGCCCAACGGCAAGCCGAACTCGACCGCCGCATCAAGGCAGAGGATGACGCTCGGAAGAAGCGTGCGGCAGATCGGTCCAAGGGGGGCAACCGCGGGAGCCCCCGCGGGACGGCCGGGGGGCCGGGCGACAATCAGGTGGCCGGCAATCGTGGTCCCGGTGGGGGCGTTCCGGGCGGGGGTGGTCCGGGCGGGGGTGTCCCAGGCGGCCGCGGCCCCGGCGGGGGTGGGGGGGGCCCGCGTGGCGGGTTTTCCGAGGACGACCGCAACAATCGGCGCAAGTCGATGCTCGACAACTCCGATCCGGAGCAGCGCGGACGCAGGGCCGAATACCGTCGCCAGATGGATGAGCGTCGCCAACAGACCGGCGGCGGCACCGGCGGCCGCGGCCGGTAATCCCAGCCGCCGCGCCGGTAAAGCCTGACGGTTGGGTGGCCCCTGTCATCCGTACGACCGGCGCAGACTGGCCATTCTGGGTCGAGGCTGCGGCCGCAGCGTTCGCTCCGCCGATTCCCCTGGTAACGCCCGGTTTCGATCCGGCGGCGCCGGAAGCGCCGCCACGCCGGCGTGGCCTGGGGAACGCCATCATGTGGATGCACGACGCGGCGCAGCTTCACTGGATGAAGCGGGTGACACGCAGCATCCCCTGGCGTCCGGAATGGTTGCGGGCGATTGACGGGAAGAAGTCTGGGCCGGCCGCTTCGGGGGTGAGCGCCCCCCCGATGACGGTGACGGTCCGGACGGTGCCGGACGGGGAGACGCCGCGCGGGCCGACGCGCCGCGCAACGCCTTCGTTCCGAGCCAGACTCCGCGTCGCCCGCCCCCGCCGGCACGGGTGAGGGAATGGGGCGGGGCGGCACGCAGGCGAGCCGCCCCGCCGTCCCGACCGCTGCCGCTGGCAGTTCTGTCGAGACTCCACACCGTATTTTCGCCACGACGGGTCGCTTCGAATCCACCCCGTCACGGCCCAGAAGACATACACTCCGCACACCCTCCTATCCCACGTCCCTTCCACTTAGGGGTTTTTTTCACCATGGCTAAGTCGACGCCCTCCACGACCTCCCCGTTCGCTCATCTCCTCGATCTGTTCACCGCGGCGGAGCGGAAGATCCTCGACTCGAGCTTCGGCACGGCGCTTGCCAACGCCACGCACACGCAGATCGTCGCCGCTGCGAAGCAGGCTCGCGTCCTCCGGGACAAGTGGCGTGATCTGACGGCTGGCCAGGGGCGGAAGACGAAGCGCGCCGCCGCGCCGGTGAAGGCAGCCAACAGCCGCAGCAACGAGAAGGCCGACGTGTTTCACGGCGCGGTCGAGCGTCTGGAGAAGCGTCTCGGTGAACTGGCGGCTGCCGTCGGCGGCATTCTTCCGAGCAAGGTGACGACTGCCCGTGCCAAGGCGCGTGACAAGAAGATCTCCGGCCGTGCGGCTCGGCGGACCACCGAACGACCGGTCGCTCCCGCGGCCCCCGCACGGAAGATCGCTCCCCCGCCGGTCGTTGCGAAGGTCGCGCTCCCGCCGGCCCCGCGCCGCGGCGCCAAGCCGGCAGCGGCCGCCGTCGCAGCCCCGGTGGTCGCGGCCGTCGCAAAGGCGGTGAAGCCAGCAGCTCCCGCCAAGCGGAAGGCAGCCAAGCCCGCCGCCACGATCTCGAAGAAGGCCCGCGTCACCCGCGCCGCGCTGACCCCCGCCGCCGGGGCGCAGGGCGTGGCCTTCGATCGCGCCAAGCAGCGTTCGGCCGTCACCGCTGCGAAGGCGGGTCGTCTCAAGCTCGAAGGAGCCAACACGCGCCGCCTCGGCCACACCGTGGCCAGCGGGAAGCGTCAGCAGGCGAAGCGGAACGGCCGCTGATCCGAGTCGCGAAGGCCGGAGAAGTCACCCGTCAACCGGCGGCTGCCTTCTTCACGGTCTGACGGAAATCCCATGGCGGCACCGGCTCGGGTTGTGACCACAGCCCGAGCCGGCGCGTCTGGGCGTCGGTCTGCAGCGTGGCGAGTGTCGGGTCGCGAGAATAATCGGAGTAGTGCCAGGCATTCCCGGTGGCGACCTGCTGGCGGTTGACGTCGATGCCGTTGACCTGCACGTGGGCGATCCAGCGCCCATACCGATCCTTCCCCTCCTCCGACACCGTCACCGTCTTGCCGAAGACCATCTCGGCAAGCGCCTCGCGCGACACCTTGCCGTAGTCCTGACCGAGCTCCGGGGCATCGATCTCGGCCAGCCGCACCTTCTGCTGAGTGTTCGTCTCGTCGAGGCAGGTGAGCGTGTCGCCGTCGTGGACACCGACCACCCGCCAGACATGGGTGCTCCCCCGGTTGGGAGCGGGATTGGCAAGCGACTCCATCGCCGGCTGCGGTGGCGCCGGATCGGACGGCTGCGCCGCGGTGCTGACCGGCGTCATCGGCGGGGCCGATGCCGGCGGAGGAGGCGGCGGGATCGACGCGGTGCGCGGAGCGGCTTCGGTGGCTGCGATCGCCCCCGCGGCTGCCGCCGTACCGGCCGCGACGGCCGGCGCCGCGTCGAAGCTCGACGGAGCTTGAGACGTCGGCGCCGACACCCACTGCGTCGCCGGCGCCTGCGGCACGGGTGGCGGCGCGACAACCGGCTGGGGCGGAGGCGCGGGCGCCTGGGCCATCATTGGCGCTGGCGCGGCCATTGGCGCCGGCGCGGCCAGTGGCGTTGGCGCGGCGAGCGGGGACGGCGGCGGCACGACCGACTGCCCGGCGAGCGCGGGGGCGCCGGCGGGATATTGATAGGGCACCGGCGCCGAGCGCATCACCGGGAGGGCGGCGACCACCGGCGTCGCGCCGCGCGATTGGTAAGCCCAGCCCGGCGGTGGGCCATTGGCCTGGATGCGGTTGACCTGCCGCGTCACCGGAGCCTGAACCACCGGCGGCCCGGCGATGTAGGTGAAGACATACGTCGGCGCCACGTGAACCGTGATCGGCTTTCCATCGGGGCCGATCGTGGAATAGGGAATCGCCTGCGGCTGCCAGCCGGGCGGAATCGCCCCTCCCTGGATCACGGCCGTGGGAACGGCATACGCCTGCGCCACCGGGAAGGCTCCGCTCGGTGGCGTTGCCGCAGCCCCGGGCTTGCCATCCACATCGCCAGGCTTGGCAGGCGTGCCACCGGTGGCCCACGGGTTCACCGCCCCTGCCGCCCCGTCATCCGCACCCCGGCCCGGCGCCCCCCATCCCCCCATCAGGAGCGCGAGGGCCACGGCCAGCCACAGCCTCGAGCCGGTCGTGGCCCACGGCGCAGACCTTCGGCGCCGATGGCCCCCTTCGACCATCGCCCCCGGCTCGGATTGCCGATTCATCCTTGGCACAGCCACGCCCTTTTGCCCGGCCCGCCGTCAGCGGAGTGCCGGCGGCCCCCGCCCCCCCTTCGATCGGAAGAATCGGACCTGGGGATTCAGCCGCAGCGGCCCGGGACGGCAACCTTGCGGCGATCTGGGGGCTTGGGTTGAACTGGGGAAGCCTGCCACGCCTCATCCGGATGCCGGCGTTCCAACCCAGGCAGAAGGAAGACCCTTGGTGACCACACAACACAAGCCACGCACCGCCTGGTGGAGAGCACTCCTGCTTCGCGTGGCGCTCCTCGTAACGCTCCTCGTCGCGGTCGCGCCGCCCGATCCCGGCGTCGTCGTGGCTGATGAGCCGGCCCGGGGGGCGATGGTCGACGTTACGCGGCTCGAGGCGACGGCCCGCCGGGCCGGCCTCCGCGTCGTCTCGGGAGAAAGGCTCGTCCTCGTGACCGACCGGCCGGCGCGGGCCGGCGACGGGGTCGAGGATCTGCCGCGGATCTTCGACGAGGCCTTCGCCACCTGGTGTGATCACTACTCCCTCGATCCGAAGGCCGTGCCCTCGTGGCGCGCCTTTGGATGCCTGATGTCGGAGCGGGAGGCATTCCGCGCTGCCGGCCTCCTCCCCGACGATGGCACGGTGCCCGACTTTGCCAACGGCTTCTGCGACCGCAACCGCTTCTGGCTCGTCGATCCGGCCAACCCCGCCTATCGCCGCCACCTCCTCCTCCACGAAGGCGTGCATGCCTTCACCCTCACGCTCCGTTCCCTCTCGACCCCCACCTGGTACACCGAAGGGATTGCCGAGCTCCTCGCCACCCACCGCCTCGAAGCGGGGCACTTCCAGCCGACGCCGATCCCGCGCCGCGTTGACGAGGTCGAGCAGCTCGGCCGGATCGAGGCCCTCCGCCGGCTGCGGATGAGCGGCGAGATCCCGGGGCTCGCCGACGTCTTCGGCACGCCCCCATCGCCGCGTCACGACATCCCCGCCTATGCCACCAGTTGGGCGGCGACAGCCCTCCTCGCCGGGCATCCGTCCCACGCCGGTCGATTCCAGACGCTCGAGTCAGGCCCCCTCGATGCCCGCCTTACCGCCCGGCTGGAGGCAAGTGACGGCTGGGATGGAGACCTCGCCGCCCGCGACTTCGATGCCTTCACCGACGACCTCGATCATGGCTACGACTTCGGCCGCTCCGCCATCGATTGGACCGACGGACGGCCACTCAAAGCCCCCGCGAAGCTCGTGGTCGCGGCCGACCGGGGCTGGCAGCCGAGTGGCTCTTCGATGAAAGCCGGCGAGACAGCCGAGCTCGTTGCCTCCGGGCGGGCCGGAGTCGGGCGGGCCGGGGCGATCGATCTGGAGAGCACGGGCGACGGGATCTCGCTGCGCTGGTATCGCGGTCGCCCCCTCGGCCGGCTCCTTGTCGCCCAGTGGGCCGTCCCCGCTGAAGGAGGCCGGCCCCGGTTTGTCGTCGTCGCCGAAGGTGCGGCGGCTCGGTTCACCGCCATCACGACAGGCGGGCTCTATCTCAAGCTCAACGCCCCACCGGGAGACCTGGCCGGCTTCGACGGCGGACTCGATGTCGTCCTCACGCCCGTTGCCCCTCCGGCGCCGCAGCAGCGTCGCGGCGAGCAGCGTTGAAGCCTCCCGGGGGTTGTGTCAAAGTGCCGTCCATGAACAAGACCAAGAACCCGAACACCATGCACAAAACGATGAGCCAGTCCGCTCTTTCCCGCCGCGCCCTCGGCCGTGGCCTCGTCGGAGGGCTTCTCGCCGCGGCGACGGCCACCGCCGCCGATCCGGCCCCCTCGATCCGTCGTCGGGGGATCCCCCTCGGCTTCGACAACTTCGCCGTCCGGGCGATGGGGTGGAACGCCCGCGAGCTGGTCGATCACGCCGAGAAGCTCGGCTGTGATTCGCTCTTCATCACCGACTTCGGCCCCTTCGGCGGGCAGACCGACGACGACTCGCTCGACGAGATCGGCCGCTATGCCTCCGACCGCGGCGTCGGCCTCGAGCTCGGCTCGTGGAGCATCTGCCCGACGTCCACCACCTTCCGCAAGGATTGGGGCAGCGCCGAAGATCACCTCGCCCTCGGCATCCGGATGGCGAAGGATCTCGGCTCGAAGGCCTTCCGGGTGATCCTCGGCAACCATCAAGACCGGCTCACTGACGGCGGCATCGACGCCCGGATCGCCGACACGGTCAAGGTCCTCAAATCCTGCCGAGCGAAGGCTCTCGACGCCGGCGTAAAGATCGCGGTGGAAAACCATGCCGGCGATCTCCATTCCCGCGAGCTCGCCCGCCTCGTCGAGGAGGCCGGCCCCGACTTCGTCGGCGTGAACTTCGATTCCGGCAACGCCCTGTGGACGCTCGAGGATCCCCTCGCCGCGCTCGAGACGCTCGCCCCGCACGTCGTCACGACGAGCCTCCGCGACGGTCAGGTGTGGCCGAGCGAGAAGGGGGTGAAGGTGCAGTGGACGGCGATGGGGGAAGGGTGCGTCGACCTGCCGACGTTCTTCGATCATTTCCAAAAGCACTGCCCCGACGTGGTTGTCCACATCGAGACGATCTCCGGCTTCGCCCGCGAGCTTCCCTTCCTCGAGCCCGACTTCTGGAAGGCCTTCCCGGCGATGCCCGCCGCCGACTTCGCCCGCTTCGAGGCCCTTGCCCGCCGCGGCCATGCCATCGATCCCTTTCAAGCCCCCGATGGCGACGCCCGCAAGGGGGCCGAACAGGCCTATCAGCTTGCCGATCTCGAGCGGAGCATCCGCTACTGCCGCGAGACCCTCGGGCTTGGCGTGCGGGGCTAGCCTGCGGAGCCTTCTTGGTGGGAAGCGGGTCAAGCGTGGCTTCGGGGTCGCCCGTGCCCCGTCGCCGGACG
>CAJAYZ010000793.1 GCA_903949225.1 uncultured Planctomycetaceae bacterium | reverse complement strand
CGAGATCCCGGCCGACGACACGATGGACATGGCCGGCGGAATCCACCCCTGGAAGGCCACCGGTGCCGAGGCGCCGCTGCGGGCCACGACGATCGTTCTCGCCCGTGGCGATGAGAAACTCGCGATCTGTTCCTGCGATGTTCTCTTCGTGCAGAAGGATTTCGTCGACCCGGCCCTGGAGGCGATCCGCGTGGCGACGGGCATTCCCCCCGAGCGCGTCCTCGTTCATGCCACGCACACCCACTCCGCCCCGTCGGCGACGCGCGTCCATGGCTATCAGCGCGACCCGCGATTTGTGGAGGGGCTCGCCAAGTCGATCGCCGATTCCGTGATCGCGGCCGATGCCGCGCTTCCAGCCCACCCCGACTGCCGGCTCCGCTACCGGCTCGGCGAGGAGTCGAGCGTCGGCCAGAACAGCCGCATCCTCCTTGGCGACGGCACGATCTTCTGGATCGGCAACCGCGACGACGCCGTCCGCCCCACCGGCCCTTTCGACCCGGACCTTCCGGTCATGGCCTTCGAGACGGTCGACGGGAAACCGGTGGCGACACTCTTTAATCACTCGACCCACTGCATTGGCGCCCGCGAGGGTGGAAAACGCTCCCCGGCGTTCTATGGACTCGCCGCTCAGGAACTCGAAGCGGAGCAGGGGGGGCATCACGTTTTCCTCCAGGGAGCCTCCGGATCGACACACAACCTCACCGTCCCCCCCGCCGAGATGGTGATCCGGATCAAGGAGGCCGTGAACCGGGCTCGGATCGCAGCCACGCCACGCCCAGTTGCGCGACTCGCCGCCATCAAGGAGCCGTTCGAGTTCCGTGTCCGCGTCTTCGACGAATCAGCCGAGGAGGAAGCGGTCAAGGGCTACTGCAGCAAGCGTGTGGGGAGTGCCGAGTCTGCCGAGGCGATCGCGCTGGTGTTCCGCACGCAGCGGGCCGAGATCGCCCCCCATCAAGGAGAGACCCGTACGACGTCGATCCAGACGCTCGCGATCGGCGACGTGGCGATCGTGGCTGTGCCGGCGGAGTTTTTCACCGTGCTCGGGCAGGAGATCAAGCGGCAAAGCCCCTTCCGACACACGTTCATCTCCGAGCTTTCCAACGACTGGGTCGGCTACATTCCCGATTCGAGAGGACACGAACTCGGCGGCTACCAGACCTGGACCGGCCACCACAGCTACGGCGAGCCGGGCACGGGCGAGCGGATGGTGGCGACGGCCGTGAGCCAGCTCGAGCGGCTCCACGAGGAGCTTCGGGGGCAGGTTCGGGATCAGGGAAGCACGGGAGAATCGGGGCGATGAACGTGCAACGCATGTGCGCGGCTTTCGGGCTGGTGGCAGCGATCGCGCTGTTGGGATCCGCCAACGCCGCGGGATCCCCCGGCGCCGCCGAGCAGCCGGGGCCACTGTCCCCGGCCGCCTCGCTGGGCTGCTTCGACGTCGTGCCGGGGCATGTCGTGGAGCTTGTGGCGGCCGAACCGCTCGTCTTCGATCCGGTGGCGATCTGCTGGGATGACGATGGCCGGCTGTTCGTCGCCGAGATGAGCGACTATCCCAACGGCGACGGCGGTGGACGGATCGTCACCCTCACCGACACCGACGGCGACGGGACGATCGACACGCGGACGATCTTCGCCGCTGGGCTCCCCTTTCCCAACGGGCTCATGGCGTGGAACGGTGGGCTGCTTGTCACTGCGGCCCCCGACATTCTCCACCTTGTCGACCGGGACGGCGACGGAGCCGCCGAGTCCAGCGAGGTGATCCTCACCGGATTCCAAGCCGGCAATCAACAGCTCCGTGTCAACGGCCTCTGCGCTGGCCCTGATGGCTGGGTGTATGCCGCCAACGGGCGCAGTGGCGGCTCGATCACGTCGCCGAAGCGCCCCGAGGCCGCGGCCGTCTCGATCGATCGTCACGATCTTCGCTTCCGCCCAGACACCGGTGAAGTCGAGGCCGCGGCGGGATTTTCGCAATTCGGCCTGGCATTTGACGCCCACGCAAACCGGTTCAGCAATTGGAACACGGCGCCGATCCGCCAGGTTGTCTTCCCTCTCGACGTCGCCAGCCGCCATCCCCTCTCGGCGCCGCCGAGCGACATGGAGGTGCTCGAAGATCCGCTGCAACAAAACCGACTTTTCCCCATCAGCGGCACGCCGACGACGTTCAACCGCGAGCCCACCGACGCCTTCAATGCCAGCTGCGGGCTGTCGATCGATCAGGGCTCTCGCCTCGCCCCACGCGGATGTGCGTATGTCTGCGAGCCGCTGCTCAATATCGTCCATCGTCGTGAGCTCGTCCCGGTCGGAGTGGCCTTCGAGGCCCGCCGGCCTGCCGGCGAGGAGACTCGCGAGTTTCTCGCCTCGCGCGATCCCTGGTTCCGGCCGGTGTTCACGGTGACCGGCCCCGATGGAGCGCTGTGGATCTGTGACTTCTATCGGCGTTGGGTCGAGCATCCCGACTTTGTCCGAGCGGAGATGCGCGGCGGGGTCGTCTGGGACGAGGGAAAGGATCGGGGGCGGATCTGGCGCGTGCGCCCAGCCGACGATGCTCCGCGGCGTGGAGACGGTATCGGGGCGGAGCCTGTCGCCGGGATGGCAGCGGCACGCGTGGCGGCGCGACAGCGGCTCGCCGCGGCGGGGGAGGGCTTGGCCGGCGTGGCGCTTGCGTTGGCTGCCGATCCCGATCCGGCCGTCCGCTTCGACGTGGCCTTGGCGGCGGAGTCGCTCCCGGCGGAACAGCGCGGCGCCGTTCTCGCGACGGTCGTTGCCACCGAGCCTGTTGACCCGTGGGTCGATCGCGCTGTGATCTGTCTGGCCGAGGAAGCGGCGCCCGCGATCATCGCTCAACTCGTTGTGGGTGGCGATGCCGATGCCCGGCTCGGGGTCGTGCGGGGGCTCGCGGAGGTTTGCGGCCGTCACGATCAGGCATGGTCGCCGCTGTCGGAAGCCGTGGTTGCGGCCGCTCCGGCCGATCCGGTCGCTCTCTCGATTGTTGCCGGATGGGTGCGGGGGATGGAGTCAGGCGGCAGTGCCTCGGCCCCCGCTCAGTTTGGCGGACGACCGCTTGCCGATTGGCTCGATCGGGCCCGAAGGATGGCGGCGGCCGATGCCTCCGGGGACCGGAACGACGCGGTCGAACTCCTTGCCCTCGATGACTCTGCCGCGGCCACCCGACTCCTCGTCGAGCGACTCGCCGATCCGGTTGGGATCGAGGTCGCGTCGTCGATCCTCCGAGCGCTGCGCGGCCGTGACGGGGCCACCGTATCCGATGGGATGCTCGCTGCCTGGCCGGCCGCGAGCCCGGCGGTGCGTCGGGCAATCCTCGAAGCCTTTGCAGCGCCAGCCGGCTTTGCCGAGCGTGCTCCGCGGTTGGTGGCAGCCCTCGAGGCGGGCGATGTCAGCCCCGGTGACATCGATCCCGACGCGCGTCGCGCGATCCTTTCAGCCGAGGCCCTCGACCCGGTCGCCCGTGAGCATCTCGAGATGCTCCTCGGTGGCGTCTCGAGCGGCGATCGGGCCGCGGTGATCGAGGCGATCGAGGCAGATCTGCCCGCAGTGGGAGACTCGGAGCGGGGGAAGGGGCTGTTTGCCAAACACTGTGCGGGCTGCCACCGTTCGGGGGGCCTCGGCGCCCGGGTTGGCCCCGATCTGGCCGCGATGCATGCCAAGCCGCGGGAGCAGGTGCTCGAGGACATTCTCGATCCCAACCGGCGACTCACCGGCGAGTATTCGTCAGTGGTGGTGGTGACGAAGGATGGGGAGGCCTTCACGGGCCTCGTCAGCGGGGAGACACCATCGGCGGTGCAATTGACCCTTGCCGAAGGGAGGGTGGCGACGATCCCACGGAGTTCCATCGAGGTTTTCCGCGGCACCGGTCGGTCGCTGATGCCGGAGGGCTTCGAGCAGGCCCTCACGCCCGGAGATTTTGCCGATCTGATCGATTTTCTTCGCCGCGGCCCGTGAGGCGAAGGCCCGCGGCTCCACGTTCGGGCCCTCGTGAGGAGTTAGGACGGGGACGTGGCGTCACTCGAGGCCGAGGCGGCGGCGGAGGTCGGCGATCTGCTTGGCTTCGAGCGCTTCGATCGTCGCGCGGTCTGCACCCGGCGCTTCGCCGGCGGCCTCAGTCTCTTCCTCCGCTGCTGCTGCCAGGCGGGCGAGGTAGTCGTCCCAGCGGGCCTTGTCGCCGAGTTGATCGAGGATCTCGACACAGGACTGCGGCTTGCGGCGGGGGGTGGGGGGCATGGTCTGCTCCGGCAGCGGACGGGCGGGCCACTGGTGTGGCTCGATTCGACCGCCACGACGATCCTCCATGGTAACCCCGGAACCGGAATCCCCGGTGGCCCCCTTCGTCCGGCCCGACGCCGCCAAGTTTGGCGCCGACGCAATCGGCTGTTTTTCCTATAAAGATCGGTCGACACGGGCTGCAACGCCCGTGAGGCCGTCAGCCAGGGAAAGGCTCATCATGGAGTGGTCGCCAAACCCTCTCCGCCGT
>CAJAYZ010000792.1 GCA_903949225.1 uncultured Planctomycetaceae bacterium | reverse complement strand
TCGACGAGCAACCGCAACTTCGAGGGCCGACAGGGCAAGGGGGGCCGCACCCACCTCGTCTCACCGGCGATGGCCGCCGCCGCCGCCGTGGCTGGGCACTTCACCGACATCCGGCAGTGGCGCTACCTCTGATCGCTGTCGTCCGCCGCTCGTTCCGGTTCCCGTTCCATCCCCGAAAAACCTCGATCGATCCCCACGCCCCCGACGGAGTTTCTCCCCCGTGCAGCCGTTCACGACCCACACCGGGAACGTCGCGCCTCTCGACCGCGCCAACGTCGATACAGACCAGATCATCCCCAAGCAGTTCCTGAAGCGGATCGAGCGCACCGGGTTCGGGCAGTTCCTCTTCTTCGACTGGCGTTTTCTCCCGGACGGATCCGCCGATCCGGCGTTCGAACTCAATCAGCCGATCCGTCAGGGGGCAAGCATCCTCTTGGCCCGCCGCAACTTCGGCTGTGGCTCGAGCCGTGAACACGCCCCCTGGGCCCTTGACGACTATGGCTTCCGCGCAGTGATCGCCCCGACGTTCGCCGACATCTTCTTCAACAACTGCTTCCAAAACGGCATGCTGCCGGTGAAACTCGATGAAGCCGACGTCGACGAACTTTTTCGTCGCGCTGCCGCCGCCGAGGCCGCAGGCCATCCGTACCGGCTGACGGTCGACCTGCGGGCCTGCGAGGTGCGCGATGATGGCGGATTCACGCGGTCGTTCGCCGTCGATCCCTTCCGCCGTCACTGCCTGCTCGAGGGGCTCGACAACATCGGCCTGTCACTCAAACACGTCGACAAAATAGCGGTCTGGGAAGACGCCCACGGCCTGACGCCGCTGTAGGGCGGGGCAATTGGGTAACCTCGCTGGGGATCACCGTGGATCGGCTCAAGACCAACGCGATATCAGCCCTCGTCTTGATCACTTGGCTGGCTGGCGCCGATGCCTGCGGGCAGACGACGACCCCAGCCACGCCTCCATCCCGCGCCACGATCGCTGCCACTGGGAGCGAGATGGAGTCGAAGGTCCTCGTCGACGACCTTTCCGGGCCGCTGCGACTGGCGGCGTCTCCGACCGGCCAAACGCTCTACACGCTCCGTCTCGAAGCCCGCGACGTTCTCGGCATTGACCTTGAGGATCCGACGAAGCGGTGGACGGCCGTGCCGACGATGCCGGGGGGCGATCCGAAGGCCTTGGGGGTCATCGACTCGAGCACGCTGGCGTTGGTCGTCCGCGAGAACGAGACCTGGTCGATCAGGGTTCACCGCCTGCCAGCGCCAGGCAGCCCCGGGGCCGCGGATCCGGTCCAGAGCGTCAAGCTCGGCACATCGGCAGCCTCAGGCGACGAGCCTCTGGTTGTCGTCAGCCCAGCCCGTGACTGGCTCGCTGTCACCGGCCTGCCCGCTCCGATGCCGAAGATCCTCCGGCTGACGATCACAGGGGCCCGGCTGGGAACCCCTTCGGAGCGCCGTTGCCCCCCCCTTGGCGATCGACCTCAGGCCGTGACGGTGGGGACCGGCGGCGAATGGGGAGTGTTCCTGCCCGCGACGCCCGACGCCGCCGGCAGTGGGAGTTTCTTCTCGTGGTTGTCCCCGAGTGGTGGTCAGCGACTGCTCCACACCGACACCGGGCTGGAGCGGGTCATCGCCGCCGCTTGCTGCCGGGAAACAGGCCTGTTGTGGGCCCTTGCCGGCGGAGCGATCGGGGGCGGCGCAGAGGGGCTGTGGCGTGTCGATGCCGCCTACGTGGATGGGCGGCAGGTGACCCGGCCGGTGAGCATTGCGGCAGTTCCTACTCCCACGGCGGTGGTCTGTCTCCCGAACGGGGAAGTGGCCGTCTCCCACGGCCTCGAGACGTCACGGATTATTCGTTTCACGCCGCGGGCCGGCGGCACCAAGGAGCCAGACCGATGACCCCGACGCGACGCCAGAAGATCGAGGCGATGCTGACCGACGATCCGGACGACATCTTCCTCCGTTACAGCCTGGCGCTGGAGTTGGAGAACGAAGGGGAGTGGCAAGCCGGGCTCGTCATCCTCGATATTCTTGCCCGCGGGACGACCCCCTACGTGCCGGCGTTTCAGATGGCGGCCCAGCATCTGGTCAAGCACGAGCGCCCCGACGAAGCCCGTGCCTGCCTCCGCGAGGGCATCGAGGCAGCACGGAGCCAGGGGATGTCGCATGCCGCCGCCGAGATGGCAGAAATGCTGATGGGCCTGGGCGCTGTCGGTGAAGGGTGAGCCGCTTTAGGCAAGGGTGAGCCGCTTTAGGCAAGCGTGAGCCGCCGACGGCGGTCTTGCCTTCGGGCGGGCGCCGTTCGTCGTTCGCCTCACCCGGCAACCGTCTCGCACGGCGGCTCGGAAGCCTCCGTTCCACGGGTGATCACGAAGCCCATCTCCTCGATCATTCGGTAATCTGATTCGGGAAGCTGCCCCTTGGTCGTGAGATAGTCCCCCACGAACATCGAGTTGGCGGCGTAGAGGCCGAGCGGTTGGAGCGTGCCGAGGTGGATCTCGCGGCCGCCGGCGATGCGGATCTCCGCCGACGGGTTGACCAACCGCATCATCGCCAGTCCCCGGAGGCAATCCCGCGGCGTCAGCCGCGCGGTCCCTTCGAGCGGCGTGCCGTCGATGGCGTTGAGGAAGTTCAGCGGAATCGACTCGACGCGCAGCGACCTCAGTTCCATCGCCATGTCGACCAGATCAGCCCGGGTCTCCCCCATTCCCATGATCCCTCCGCTGCACAACTGGAGGCCTGCGGAGCGGCAGGCCGCGAGCGTTGCCACCCGGTCGGCGTGCGTGTGGGTCGTACAGACCTCAGGATAGAAGCGTTCGCTCGTGTTGAGGTTGTGGTTCACCTTGTCGACACCCGCAGCGGCGAGGGCCTTGGCCTGCTCGGGGGTGAGGAGGCCGAGGCAGGCACAGATGTTGAGGTCGTAGCGGGCCTTGATCTCCGGCACGATCCGGCACACCGCATCGATCTCCCCCTTCGTCGGACCGCGGGCCGAGATCACGATGCAGAACGTCTTCGACTGCCGCTCGGCGGCGAGTCGGGCGCCCTCGAGGAGCTTCGGCGCCGAGAGGAGGTTGTAGCGCGGGATCTCCGCATCGGAGACCTTCGACTGCGAACAGTACCCGCAGTCCTCCGGGCAGAGCCCACTCTTGGCATTCATGAGGAAGAACAGTTGCACCGTGTTGCCGAAGTGGTGGTGGCGAACACGCCACGCGGCGGAGAGCACGTCGAGCAATTCGACGTCGGCCGAGTCGAGAACGGCCAGCGCCTCATCCGATGCGATCTCCCCACCGGCGAGGACCCGGTCGGCTAGCGTCACCCAGAAACTGGCCGGGCGAGTGGCGGCAGCGACCGCCGGATGGGAGCAGGGGGAGGGAGCGTCCAAGGAGGTGCGCGACATGGAAACGGTCTCTGGGGATCGCGGGGGCGGGGAGCGTTTGGAGAGGGCTGATCCCTCGGCATAGACGGCGAATGTATGCGAAGCGGCCTTCCCCCGCCAAACCTCCGGGCCGCGGGCCGGATATCCCCGCCAATCCCCCCAGGCTTCGGAGCGCTGGCGGAATCTGCGGGGATGAGGCGAACGGTGATGGCTCACCCCCGGTTTGGGGAAATCTTTCGGCTCGGCACATCCGATACACCTCGGACGACTGTCAACCGCAGCGCATCCAGAGGAAGCGTCAATCATGGTCCGGACACGAATCCCCGAAGCGTCACTCGTCGGGCTGCTCGCGGCGCTTGCCACCTTCTGTGCGCTCGAAGCCCGCGGTGGACAACCCTACTCGATCGTGGGTCAATCGAGCCCGGCGACGGCCGCCACAGGGCGCCGGCCAATCGCGGAACGGATCAAGGCGGCCAACCGGCCGATCCGGATCGCCGCAGAGGAAGAACTCGCCCCCAACCAGGGGTTGATCCCGTCCCTCGATGATCCCACCACCGTCGAACGGGAATGGATTCCGAACCCGGCCGTCGTGGAGTTTCCCACCGGGGGCCCAGACGCGATCTCCGTCGAGGAAACCCTCGCCGTCGAAGAGCCGGGGGTCATGCCGCCCCCCGAGTCGACCGCCATCGCCGCCCATCCGACGACGGGGGACGACGCCGGCCTCGTCGGCGAAGCATCGACGATCGAAACCGACGCCTCCGCCACGACCACCGCCGGAGACGAGTCGACTGGCGATTCCACGGAGGCATCCCCGACGGCCACTGAAGTGTCGGCAGCGCCCCCCGATCGGCTCTCCGTGAACGCCACGCCTCGGGCCCAGGCCGCGCGGGCGCCGTCCCCGCGGAGAGCGAGCGCTCGCGTGACCCCCCAGCGCCGCGAAGCCCTCTTGGATCGGCTCCGGGCGGCCCTCGCCGACGTCCCGCGCCCCCTCGGACTGATTCCCGCTTCGCCCAGGCAGAAGGCCGGCTCCCGGCAGGCCCATACCGCCCCCCGGACCGCCATTGTTCGCCAGCCCGTTCCGGCGGCGAGCCTCCCGGTGCCCCTCACGGCCCTCCCCGCGACGACGACTCCCACCGATGAGACGCTCCCGGCCGACAGCCTTGCCGAGACACCGCTGACCGAGGAACTGCCGGCCGACGGATCCGAAACCGGATCCGAAACCGAGGGCACTCTGGCGCTCGCCGACCACGGTTCGACGACCGAACCGACCGCCGCCCACGATGCCCCGGCTGCCCTCGAGGCGGATTCGGCGCCGACGACTCCCTATGCCACCGATCATCTCGTCGATGCCGAGGAAGGCACCGGGGCTGATGCCACCGGAGCCTGTCCGGCCTCAGTCGCAGCCGAGCCGGAGGCCTCCACCGACGTCGTGGCCTCCG
>CAJAYZ010000791.1 GCA_903949225.1 uncultured Planctomycetaceae bacterium | reverse complement strand
GCAAGCGCCGCGGCGACTGACGGCCCTTGGGGGCGTGTCCTCCGCCCCCGGATCGGCTATTCTTCGGCCTTTGTCTCCCTTCATCGATGCCCAGACCCCTGCCCAGTCCCGCCCTTTCCAGGAAGCCCGCCCTCCATGTTCGACTCGCTCTCCGAAGCCGCTGGCTGTGATCTCCTCGCGAAAGTCTTCCGGGCCCGGGGCTATACGATCGCCCGCAATCTCCAGTTCCGGGAATATGGCGTCGAGTTTCACGTCGACGGCTGGGATGCCAAGGCCCGCGTCGGATTTGAGTATCTGTCGAGCGAGGATGACGACCACGATGATCTCTCCGTCGTCGAGTACCAGGCGCTGATGGATCAGCAGCGCCGCGGTGAGCTGTCGCTGTTTGTCATCGACGAGGTGGAGCCGATCTCGGCGGCTGATCTCGAGGAGCAGGCCAACGAGTTCCTCGACGAGGTCGAGGCCGCCCGGGCCTCGCGCCGCAGCGCCGGCGTCCGCAAGGCCGCCGCGAAGAAGGGCGTGAAGCCAGCGAAGAAGGCGGCCGCCAAGAAGCCGGTGGCGAAGAAGGCGGCCGCGAAGCGCGTGGCGAAGGCTCCCCCGGCCGCCAAGAAGCCCGCGGCGAAGAAGCCGGCCAAGCGGAAGCGCTCAAGCAAGCGGGCGCGCTGAGGCCGTCCTACCGGGCCCGCGTTCACCCTTGAGGGAGTACCGCCTGATGAATGCCTGCGCGATGGCTCGCGGACTCAAGCAACGGGTGGTCGACGATAACGTCGGCCTCTACGCTTCGCTGCTTGCGACGACCGGGGCCGCGACCGAGCCGGTGTGGATCGACGGCATGAGGCTGTTTCGGTCCCTGTCCGCGGAGGACCAGGCCGCTTTCATGGCCTTCGTTCGCAATGCCGTCATCGATTCGGTGTCGAGTGTCCTCGCGATCGTTGACGGCGTGTCGGTCCTCGATGGCCAGGAGGGAGAGGTGGTCATGACCTGCGGCCGCGATGTCGTGAGCGGCGACCTGCAGAGCGAGTTTCTCGTCCTCTTTGAAGATTCGTGAAGACCCCGGTGTTGTCGATTCGCCTATCGGCAGGCTTCCTATCCTTGGCGATGGAATCGAGGTGGATGTTCCCGAGGAGCAAGTTGGGTATGGCCCAGGACTTTCCCGCACGGTTGCGGAGCATTCTCGCGGAGGTAGGGCAGGCAGCGATCGAAGTCGACTGCGGCGTTGAGGGATTTCGCGAGTTCGTGACGGTGTTCAGATGCGATACGGCCCGCATGGCTAACTTTGGTAATCGGTTTCCGTACCTGCGCAGCCGCCCTGTGGTCTTTCGAGTGATGAGGTTTCGGGTCGAGGCCACCCTTATCGACAACCACATCGATGTCTCGATGGAGGCATTGGTCGGGCTTCAGAGTCTCTATGTCCCGTCCGAAGAAGTGGCAATGGCCATTCTCGATGTCTGGGGGGTACCCGCAGCGTCGCTCGTTTCCCCAGCTCAAACGGCAATCCCGGTTTAGCCGGGCGAGCGACCTGGAGCCTCCGCGGAAGCAGTTCCCAAAAGCCGATGAAAGGCAGGCGACACGATGGACGCGGTGGCGATAGCTCTCGGGAATGCGACGGACGAAGAGGCGATTCGTAGGGTCATCCAGCACGTCGGCCTGTTCGTGATCGGCTCTGGCGAGGGGGATGACGAGATCGCGTCGGGGTTGTCAGCAGCGAAAGCGGCGTTTGCGTGGGATCGCGTGTTGCAAGTTTCCATCGCCGCTGCCGACAAGCATTCCGGCGGCCTGGTCGCGGCGGCGTTCGAGTGCTTCCTCTCGGAGACCGTGTCGCCGATCGAGACGCTCGTGCACGATGTTGCGGAAGCCGACACCGTTGGCAGGATTGCAGTTGTCTTCTGCTTCGAGTGGTCGCGTGAGACCGCCATCACCTCCTACAGCGGCACGGCAAGTGACTTGTCGGTCTATCTGCGACTCAACGGCGGACCGTTTCGACTGACCTACGGCCCTCCGAAGTATTCGTCACCCGACATCGATCTCGACACGCCGCTGGTGTGGCGATTGAGCCGCGGCGGTGCACGGTCCGCGGATGAGCGGCCGGCGGTTCGGTAGCCACAAAGCTCCGAGACACTCACAGGTGCGAGAACGGAATCGCGACGATCGCTTCGTCGCCTGCTTCACATAGGGCGGAAGCCGCCGCCAGAGAAACGTGCCGTGGGCGATCTCGAAATAGTCCCGCGCGGTCGGAGGCGAGACGCCCAGACCGCGGGCTACGAGATCCCGGTCGCTCCCTCTCTCCAGGTCGAACCGGCGCCAATCGGCAGGCAGAGACCCAGCCAGCGTGGTCTTGCCGCACTGCCGAGGGCCAAGAATGGCAATGCAGGGAAACGCCGCGAGATACTCGGAAAAAAGGGGCTCGCAGGCTGGCTGCATACCTTGCAGAATGAAACCTTGGGTTTTGAAATGCAAGGTATTCGTGGCGTTGACGATTCCCGCACGTCAGCTGCTGTCTCCTTTTTTTTCAGCATGGGATCGCGAATGACGTCGGTGGCCATGCATTGAAACCGGTCCTCCGACTGCCGCTGGACGGTTTCGGGTCGGCGAGGGTCTTGTTACTTTGACGCCTGCTGCACATGCAGGCAAAATACACGCATCCCATGAATCAAATCACGGTCCGGAACATTCCCGCGGCGGTTGAGTCAAGGCTTCGGACGATGGCCGATCGCCTCGGCTTGAGCCTCAATCAGACGGTGATTCGCCTGCTGGAGGCGGCGACTGGGGGAAGGGCCGACGCGCCGAAGCGTGATCTCTCGCAGATCGCCGCCCGGTGGAGCGACCGCGAGGCCGACGCCTTTGATCGTGCGACGGCGCCCTTCGAGTCGGTCGACGAGGAGGTTTGGCGGTGATCCGCCTCTGCCTCGACACCACAGCCTACAGCCGGTTGATGCGCGGTCAGCCGAAACTCCAGGAACGGCTCGAGGCCGCGGACGAAGTGCTGCTCCCCGTGACCGTGCTCGGAGAGTTGTACGCTGGATTCGAAGGCGGAAGTTGACTCGTGCGCCGCAACGTGCCTCCGGGGCTGGCGGAACGCTTCCGCGTGGGCGAAGATGGAAGGCCTGTCGGCGGCGTCATCCGGACGTGGCCGCGGTCCCCGGGGGTTTTAGCATGGCTCGCGTCGTCTCTTCCCTGCCCCGTCGTCGTCTCGTCGCCAGCTTCGCACTCGGCGCGGCGGCGGTGCTGTTTGTGCCAGTGGGCTGTTCGAAGTCGGCTGCCCCGCCCCGGCCGCAGCGGCCGCAGCGCCCCGAGGCCGATACGTCGTCTGGCGGCCCCCCGGCCGGTGCCACCAGCGGGATGTCGGCCGGCACGATCGGCGTCTCGCTGCTCACGCTCGACAATCCATTCTTCAAGCTCATCGGCGACACGATCGCCGCCAAGGCGCGCGAGAAGACGCTCTACGCTCAGGTCGTCAGCGCCGACAAGGATGTCGCCAAGCAGGGGAATCAGGTCAAGGACTTCATCGTCCGCAAGGTATCGGCGATCGTTCTCTCCCCCTGCGACTCCAAGGCGATCGGCCCGGTGATCGCCGAAGCGAATGCCGCCGGCATCCCCGTCTTTACCGTCGACATCCCCTACCGCGGCAGCGACGCGAAGGTCGTTACGCAGATCGCCACCGACAACTTCGGCGGCGGCAAGGAAGCCGCCACCGCGATGATCGAAGCCCTCGGGGCCGGCGGCGGGAAGGTGGCCATCCTCCACTTCAAGCAGGCCGAGAGCTGCCTGCTTCGCGTCGGTGGCTTTCGCGAAGTGATCGATGCCCACAATGCGGCCCTCCCTGCCGGGCATGCGGCGATCGAGATCGTCGCCGAGCTCGAAGCCGGCGGCGCCCGTGACTCAGGCTATAAG
>CAJAYZ010000790.1 GCA_903949225.1 uncultured Planctomycetaceae bacterium | reverse complement strand
CCGTTGTTTTGATCACGAAAAGCACTCTTCGAGCACGACGGTCACGGGCCCGGCTTCCACACCGATGAGGGGATCGCCATGCGGTGTAAGGTTTTTCGATCGCCCGACCTGCACTCCCGCCAAGCGACAGAGGCTGAGTATTCCGCAAGCTCTGAGGTCGGCATGGCAGCGAATCCCGCTATTTTTCGTGTCCGCGCGGAGTCGCAGCCTGCGACGCCTTGACGCCCCCCACCTAAGATTTACTATCCTCACCCAAGGGGAAGATCTCGCCGATCAAAAAACGGCCGTCACGACGGCGGTATCCCGCACCAATCGCTCGCCCCTTTCGTAGCACCTGTCATCCACAGCCACGCCCTCCCTGCAGGAGACCGTCCCATGGCCCTCAATCCGCGCTCGCTATTCGAGCGATTCCTTGGCCTTGCTCCCGCAGCTCTCTCAGAGGGCAAGGGACGTCGCCTCATTCGCAGCACGACTGATCTTCGCGCTGGTGAGTCGCTTGAATCGCGAGCGATGCTCTCGGCAACGTACGACGACGGCACCGGCGTGCTCACGCTCCAGGGAACGGAGCGGGCGGATGTGATCAGCGTCTCGAAGGGGCGTGAGGCGGGGAGCGTCGTCGTCCGGGGGGTTGATGGCGTCAAGAAGGACACCGTTTTCACCCAGGTCTCGGGGGTGGTCATCGAGACGTTCGGCGGGAACGACAAGGTGTCGATCGGCCGCGGCATCCGTGCCCCGAATGGCGCCCTGATGAGCTTCACGATCGACGTCGGCAACGGCAATGACTCCGTTGATGCCGGCGACGGCAACGACTCGATTCGCGGCGGCGATGGCAACGACTCGATCCGCGGCCGCAGCGGCGACGACCGCATCGACGGCGGCAACGGGAACGACTCCTGCAGTGGTGAAGGGGGCGACGACGATCTCTCCGGCGGCGCCGGCGTCGACAGCCTCGCCGGCGGCATCGGCAACGACAAGATGTCTGGCGACGATGGCAACGACCTCGTCTCGGGAGACGACGGCGATGACTCGATCCAGGGGGGCTCAGGACGGGATACGCTCAGCGGCGGCAACGGCCGCGACCGTGTCGATGGGGGCGCCGACGACGACACGATCAACGGGGGCTCTGCCGACGATAATCTCCGCGGTGAATCAGGGCGCGACACGATCCGCGGCGGCACGGGGAATGACTCGATCAGCGGCGGCACCGACGACGACTCCATCTTCGGCGACGACGGTGACGACGACCTCGACGGAGGCAGCGGCAAAGATCGGATTCGCGGGGGCCGCGGGGCCGACGAGAGTCTTGACGATGACAAAATCGCCGACGTGGATGCCGGCGATCGGAAGGGACGTGGGTCGAACTCCGGCGGCGGAACGAGTGCCGGTTCGATCGTGTTCAGCGGCGGCTTGGCTTCGGTGACCGGCAGCTCGGCCACGAAGAAAGACAAGCAATTCTTCTCGTTCGTGGCGCCGGCCGGAGCCACGCTGCTCCGCGTCGAGATCCTTCCTGACAGCAACGGTAAGTATGCCGATCTCGAGCTCGAGGACGTCGTCACGAGCCTGACCGTCGTCGAACTCGAGCCCTCCGAGACGGGCGTCAGCGTTCGCAGCGGCCTTCCGATCGTCGCCGGACGCAGCTACAGCCTGCGGATGCGGGCGCCGCGGCTCGATCCGGTGGGCTTCACGGTGAATCTCGCCGTCAGCTGATAGAATCCGGCCCTGTGTCGCGGCGACGCTGATACGGTCCATCTGGGGCCGCCGGTCGCGTTTGGGAAAGATCCTCGCCGATTGCGGCGGCCATCGCGGTTACGCCATGAGCCCCAGCCAGCCACCTTTCTTTCGGCCTTGTCCGCCGAAAGGCGGCCGGAGAACGGCTCCGCGCGGCTTCACGCTCGTTGAGCTGCTCACCGTGATCGTGATTGTGGCGATCCTCGCGTCGCTGACGCTTTCCGGGCTTGCCGGAGCCCGATTGCGGGCGAAGATCGACAAGACGCGAAGCACGATCCGCAAGATCGACGCCGTCCTCCGCCCGATGTACGAGAGCTATCTGACCCGGCGGGTGGCCGCGGTGGCCGACGCCAAAGACCGCCCGTCAGCGGCGCGGCTCATGCTCCAGGCGAAGCGCGATCTCCTCCTTCAGGAGATGCCCGACTGCTGGGCCGATGTGACCGTCACGCCGTCGTTCTCGACGCTGCCGGCGTATCTCCCCTACAAGACGGGCAAGACCGAGGAGCATGGGGCTGCAGAGTGCCTCTACATGATCCTGTCGCGATCGGGGTATGAGCCAGACGCGCTCGAGGGATTCCGCTCCGATGAACTCGGCGACATCGACAACGACCGGGCGACGGAGTTTGTCGACGCCTGGGGGCGACCGATCGTGTTCCTCCGTTGGGCGCCAGGCTGGCTGCCGCCGATGAGCACGCTCCAGACCGACGACCCCGATCTCAGGCACGATCCCTTCGATCCCTTCCGGGTCGACTCGCAGAAGGCCGATCGGCGCCTCCCCGATCGCAGCGGCTATGCGCTTGTGCCCCTGATCGCCTCCGGGGGCCCGGACGAAATCACCGGGATCACGCTCTGCGAGGAGGGATGGGTCGATCGCCGCCCGCTCACGACCCTCATCCAGACCACAGGCGCTCCCCCCCGTCTCATCGGCGCCCCCGACCCGGCCTTTCCCCGCGCCTTCCGCGACAACATCACCAACCACGATCTCGAGAAGAAGTGATCATCGACAACGAGTGATCCCCGCCGCGTGCCCGGCCGCCCGGCGGCGTGGTAGCTTGCAGGGCTCTCCGTGCCACTCCCCGAGGAGGTTCTCATGCCCGCCGATCGCCCTGTGTCTGAGCCGGCCGTAGCGGCCACCCCCGACCTCACCCGCCGTCAGGCGGTCGCCGCGCTCACCGCCGGCTTTGCCCTCGCCGTCCAGCCTGTCTCGGCCGCGACGATCACGACGAGCGCCGAGGGGCTCGAGGCCGGCGAAGTGGAGATCCCCACCTCCGACGGTGCGATTCCCGCCTACCGGGCCGCCCCCGCCACCGGCGGCCCCTTCCCGACGGTGCTCGTTGTCCAGGAGATTTTCGGCGTTCACGAGCACATCAAGGACATCTGCCGCCGCTTCGCGAAGCTCGGGTTTCTGGCGGTGGCGCCGGAGCTCTATGCCCGGCAGGGGGATGTGTCACAGATAAAGGACTTTTCGGAGATCATCTCGAAGGTCGTCTCCAAGGTGCCCGACAAGCAGGTGATGGCCGACCTCGACGCCGCCGTCGACTGGGCCGGCAAGCATGGCGGCGACACGGCCCGGCTCGGCGTCACCGGCTTCTGCTGGGGAGGACGGATCGTGTGGCTCTACGCCGCCCACAATCCGAATCTCAAGGCGGGCGTCGCCTGGTATGGCCGGCTCGATGCGGCCAGGGACGACCTCCACCCGGCCAATCCGATCGACCTCGTCGCCAAGCTCGGCAGCCCGGTGCTGGGGCTCTACGGCGGCGCTGACCAAGGGATCCCCAACGACCTCGTGGCAGCGATGCAGAAGAAGCTCGCTGAGGCAGAGAAGCCCTCCGAGATCGTTCTTTATCCAGACACCCCGCACGGCTTCCACGCCGACTACCGCCCCTCCTACCGCGAAGAGCAGGCGGCCGATGGCTGGAAGCGGCTCCTGGCATGGTTCAAGCAGCACGGCGTGGCGTGACGGCCACGCGCTCTGCGGGCACTCTCTTCGTGTGGGGGCCCGTGACGGCATGAGACTCCACGTTGATCGATCGGGTGATCACGTAGGTCGCCACAAGGAGGATTGCCACCGCGAACACCCGCGCGAGGGTGGGGCCGGTCAGCCGTCTTCCGATCCGCGAGCCCACCAGAAGGGCCGGGATGCTCCCCGCCACGAAGCTGGCTGTGATGTCGGGAGGGATCGACCGGCCGGCGGCGAGCTGCGAGGCGATCGCTGACGCGCCCACGAGCGTCATCACGAACAGCGACGTGCCCACCGCTTGCGGCACCCCCATCGTGGCGAAGGCGACGAGCGCCGGAACAATGAGGAAGCCCCCGCCGACACCAAACACCCCCGACAGGAGCCCGACGACGAGCCCCACGAGCACCAGGAGCACGACGCAGCGCGCGGTCATCCGCAGTCGGCCGCTGGAGTCACGGCTGCAAGTCGGCCCCACGCCCGCGCAGAACACCGATGCTGGCATCCGCTCGCCGGTCTCGGCGGCCTTTCGCCACATTCGCACGGCGATCACGAGCATCAGGCAGGCGAACGAGAACAGGAGCAGGCGCGGAGGCATGCGGCCGCCGAGCCAGCTCCCCACCGGCGCGGTGAGCATTCCGGCGCCGGCGAAGAGCAGGCCACTCGACACCTCGACCTGTCCATACCGCCATCGCTCGACCGCACCGACGAGGGCCGTGACGGCGACGGTCACCAGCGAGATGCTCACCGCCGTCGTCGGATCGACCCCGACGACATAGACGAGCAGTGGGACGGCGAAAATCGCTCCGCCGCCGCCGGTGAGCCCGAGGGAGAGCCCCACGACCGCGCCCGCCGCCATCGACTGGATCACCATCCACGCCGGGGGGAGCGAGGCAAGGCTGAGGTCGATGGCGGCTGGGAAGGGGAGCATGGAAGGCTTCCGGGGATGGTGATGAGGGAAGCGACCGTCAGACGTGCGTCGGTAGCTTCGCCGCCACCCAGGCCTTGTAGCCCCCCACCAGGTCATGAACCTTGCGGACCTCGAGCTTCTGCTGCAGGCTCCCGGCGATCGCGGAACGGTAGCCCCCTTCGCAGTG
>CAJAYZ010000789.1 GCA_903949225.1 uncultured Planctomycetaceae bacterium | reverse complement strand
GGCCGCCCCCCCCCCCCCCCCCCGTGCCAGGTGTACGACCGCGCCGAGGCGTTCCGGGGCCACGTGGCGGCACTCGAGGTGGCCGCCTCCACCTACAACGCCCTGGCAGCAGGGCTGCTGCCCGTGGAGCGACCGCTGCTGGCGGCACGCATGGGAGCGGCGGAGGCGGCGCTGCGCCGCGGCGGGATGAAGTGTGTCGTGGCGACGTCGAGCCTCGATCTCGGCGTCGACTTCGGCCCGGTGGAGCAGGTGCTGCAGGTGGGGAGCCCGAAGGGAAGCGGCCGGCTCCTCCAGCGGGCCGGACGGAGCGGCCATGCCCCCGGCGCCACCGGCCGGCTGATCTGCGTGCCGACCCACGCCCTCGAGCTCATCGAATGCGCCGCGGCGCGCACGGCCGTGGCCGAAGGGGTCGTCGAGCCGCGCGTGCCGCTCGAGCAGCCACTCGACGTCCTCGCGCAGCATCTTGTCACCGTCGCCTGCAGTGGCGGCTTCCGGGCCGACGACCTGCTTGCCGAGGTTCGCTCGACCCATGCCTATGCCCGCCTCGACGACCGCGCCTGGCGTTGGGCCCTCGACTTCGCCGCCCGGGGCGGGCCGGCCCTCGGCGCCTATCCCGACTTCGCCCGCATCAAGGATCGCTTCGGGCGTTGGTATGTGGCCGGCCCGGCGATCGCCCGCCGCCACCGGATGTCGATCGGCACGATCAGCAGCGATGCCACAGTGGAGGTGAAGTGGGTTCGCGGTGGGCGGCTTGGCACGGTGGAGGAATCGTTCATCTCCCGGCTCGGCCCCGGCGACCGCTTCCTGTTTGCCGGCCGCCCGCTTGTCCTGTTCCGCTTCGATGGCCTCGTCGCCTGGGTGAAGCGCGGCCGTGGCGCTGCTCAGGGGCTCGAGGTGCCGCGCTGGAACGGCGGCCGGATGCCCCTCTCCACGCTCCTCGCCCGCGGTGTGCTGGGGCTCGTGGAGACGGCCGCCACCCCCGGCCGGAAGATGCTCCCGGAGATCGACGCGGTGCTGCCGCTGCTGGCCACGCAGGTGCGCACAAGCCGGCTCCCCACCGCCGACACGCTCCTCATCGAACGCACGGCCACGGGGCGCGGGGGAGGCGGCGATCCGACGATCCACCATGCCTTCCTCTTCCCCTTCGAGGGGCGGCTGGTTCACGACGGCCTCTCCACGCTCATCGCCTGGCGGATCGCCCGCCGCACCCCGGCCACGCTCCATCTGGCCGCCACCGACTGGGGGCTCGAGCTTGCCGGTCGGCAGCCCTTTCCCGCCGATGAAAGAACTTGGCGCGAGCTTCTCTCGCCGGCGAATCTCCTTGACGATCTCCTCGGCTGCTTGAACGGCACCGAGATGGCCCGGCGTCACTTCCGCGAGGTGGCCCGTGTGGCGGGGCTCATCTCCGGCGGGCAGAAGACGCAGCGGCAGACGCAGGCTTCGGCGGGGCTTCTCTTCGACGTCCTCTCCGAGCACGACGCCGACAACATGCTCCTCGGGCAAGCCCGCGATGAGGTCCTCGAGCGGCAGTTCGATTTTCAACGCCTGCGCGCGGCGCTCGACCGGCTCGCCACGCTCGAGCTTGTGATCGTCGACACGCCGCGAATCTCGCCGCTCGCCTTCCCGCTGTGGGCGGAACAGATCCAGTCGCAGCTGACGACGCAGGGCTGGCTCGAACGGATCATGGACATGGCCCGCGAGCTCGAAGCGGACGCGTAGCAAGCGCGGCCCGAGGATCGCCGCCGGACTCATACCCAGACTCAGCCCCCCAGATCGACGACCAGCAGCCGGCCGTGGCCCGGCGTGCCGTCGGCCGAGGGGAGCGCTACGGAGGACTCGCCGCCGATCACGAGCCAGCGGTCGGGAGCATTAGGCACCCCGACCAGCGTCGCCGACCGGACCGTCCAGCCGGGGGTGAAGGTGTCGATGGCCACCGCCGTCTCCGTATCGGAGAGACGGATCGCCTCGTCGTCGGTGGAGATCAGCATGCGGCCATCGGACGACCAGACGAGCGACGTGACGCCGAGCCGATGGCCCGGGAGGACGCGAAGCGTTTTGCCGGTTGCCGGGTCGATGATCCGGACGTTGCCTTTCTTGGAACCAACGGCGAGTTTTCGGCCGTTGGGAGACCAAGCCACCGTGAACAGGCCGC
The DNA here is from genome assembly GCA_903949225.1 of uncultured Planctomycetaceae bacterium. Taxonomy (GTDB): domain Bacteria; phylum Planctomycetota; class Planctomycetia; order Pirellulales; family UBA1268; genus QWOP01. The sequence continues at coordinate 3,700 of CAJAYZ010000789.1, read as the reverse complement.
CGAACGTGTCGTCGAGCCAGAGCGACTTGGTCGGACCGGCGCGTCTGGGGGGCGACTGCCGGGTGATCGGTGTCAGGTGCAGCACGGAGCCCCCGCCGGCGGCGACTTCGGCACCGTCTGGCGAGACGGCGAGTGCGTCGCAGGCAGCGCCGAGGCGGTCGATCACCTCATCCGGTGTGCCGTCGATCGCGTCGCAGCCAAGGATCACGCTCGTCGAGTCGTCCGTGCCCGCCACGAGGGCCCCGGAAGGCGTCCAGGAGACGCGACGCCAGCGGCGAGGAACACTCGCGTCGTCCTCGGGGCGACCAGCCGCCGAGAGCAATCGCAGTTCTTCGCGCGAATCGAGCACGGCGACACGCTCGCCACCCCTGTCGATGGCGGCATCCAAAAGGGCCACCGAACCGTCGAGCGTCGCCCGGAGTGGTCGACGCGTCCGTCCGTCTCCCCCGTCGACGACGATCGGTTCTCCGCGGTTCGGAACGATCACCACCTCGGGGGCGGAGGAGGGGTCGGCGCGGGTCGAGGCATCAGGGCCGGGAAGGGGCAGGAGGCGGAAGACCGAATCGATAGCGATCGCCGTTTCCTGGACACCAGCCAGCGCGTCAGACTGCGACGGGTGCCAGCGTCGCAGCGTCCCGTCGGTGCCGACACTGAGCACCGTGCCGCCGGGCTCGCGGCGCAGGTCCCAGACCCGGCCCGCGTGACCGGTCAGCCGGTGGAGCACCGCTCCGCTGGCCGCGTCGAAGACCTGCAGCACGCTATCGCGGCAGCCGGTCACGATCCGCTTGCCGTCCGCCGTGAACACGCATCCCTGCACCCATTCGGGATGCCTGGGAAGCTCGACTTTCAGTTCGCCGGTGGCGATGTCCCAGACCCGCGGAATCCGGTCGGTGCCTCCGGAGAGGAGGCGGGTGCCGTCCGGCGTGATGTCGATGGTGCCGACGCTCCCCTCATGTTTGGCGAACTCGCGGATCACGCGGCCGTCGATCGCCGCCAGGATGAGGATCTGGTGGCCACCGGCCACGACGATCGATGCTTGATCGGCAAACAGAGCGGCCTCGATATCGCCCCCCGAACCTCCTTCGTCGAGCACCAACGGCACGGCGATCCTTCGGGCCGCACCACCGTCGGGATCGCCGACGCTGAGAATCCGCTCCTCCCCACCCCAAGCCAGACGCGTCCCGTCGGGAGACCAGCAGACGGCAAAGAGCGGCTTCGATTCGGCGGCGACCTCCCGGTATGGGGCGCCCGTCGCCGATTCCCACAGGCAGACGCGGCCATCCTGGCCGGCCGTCGCCACCAGTCGCCCATCGGGCGAGAAGGCCACGTCGTTGATCTCGTCGTGGGCCCCGGCCACGACGATCGGTGCGCGAGCGCCTGTGGCGGCGCGGAGCATCAGCCGGCCGTCGGCAGCCCCGACGGCGATTCGGCCGCCATCGGGCGACACCGCGATGCAGAGCAGGTCGCGCGGCGCACCCTCCGGCGGGGCCGGGGCGTCGGGATCGCCGAAGAGGATCTCCCGCTCGCAGCGCAGCCTTCGTCGCCACCACCGGCCAGCGAAGGATGCGTCGAGGGCGGGGTCGAGCGCCAAGCTGGCAGCGAATCGTTCCCGTGCGGCGCCGACGTTGCCGACGCGGAGGTCGTCGAGGCCGCGCTGGAGTTGGAGCGTCGCATCGGTGCGCCGCATCGAGTCGCGTTCCCGGGCTGCGGCTGAAGACTGGATCGACCAGCCCCACAGAGCGAGGCCGCAGGCCAGCGTGGTCACAAGCGCGACGGCCGTGGCAATCACCACGGCTGGCCGATGAATCGCGTGCCGACAAGCCCTCTCCCACGTGGAGAGCGGCCGGGCCCGCGTCGGCACGCCGAGGAGGAAGCGGGAGAGATCCGCGGCGACCTCGCCGCCACGGGCGTAGCGCTCGCCCGGATCACGCGCCAGGCATTTGCGGCAGACCGCGAGGAGGTCGCGGGGCACGCCAGCGACAGCCCGGTCAATCGCCTCCGGCTCGCGCAACAGGATCCGCCGCATCGTCTCTGAGTCGGTGTCTCCCATCCACCGGCAGGTGCCGACGAGGAGCCTATCAAGCAGGAGGCCGAGGGCGTGGACGTCGGTGGTTGGGCCGACCAGACCGATCGTGCGGTCGATCTGCTCGGGGGCCATCCAGGCCGGCGTGCCGAGCGTGGCTCCGACGCGCGTCAGGCGGGAGAGGGGATCGGGGGAAGTCTCGGCATCGAGCTTCCCCAGACCGAAGTCGCCGAGCTTCACGTTCCAGCCCGACTCCGCTGCACCGCATCCCGAAGTGCCATCCTCGGGGATCACGCCGCCGTCGAAGGCCCGATTGAGCAGGACATTCGACGGCTTGATGTCGCGGTGGACGATCGCCTGCTCGTGGGCGGCGTCGAGCCCCTCGGCGAGCTTCCGGACGATCTCTGCGGCCAGTCGCGGCGGGACCGGGCCGGGGTGGCGATCGAGCCATGCGCCGAGCGTCCCGCCGTCGCAGAACTCCTCGGCGATGAAGGTGACGCCATCGCTCTCGCCGATGTCGTGGATCGTCACCAGATTCGGGTGGGTGACCTTGGAGGCGAGTTCCGCTTCCCGGAGGAAACGGCGCCGCAACCCCGGCGACACGACCGCCTCAGGGTGGGCGACTTTGAGCGCCACGCGGCGGCCGAGGAGCGTGTCGGTCGCCTCATAGACGGTGGCAAATCCCCCTTGGCCCACCTCCTGCACGATCTCGAAGCGGTCGATGCGCGTCGGCACCTTGCCGGTATCGTTCGCGACGCGCTCGCGCCAGGCGGCGCCGAGCTGGTGGAGGCGGAGAACAAGATCGACCTGCTCCGGACGGACGAACAGTCCGCCCGAGCCGCCCGAGCCGTCGCCGGCCGCCACGGGAGAGCCTGGCGCGTCGGGGCGGGTAGGCTCACCGATCCGGGCATCGAGGTCGGCGAGAAGCTCCGTGCGCGGGTCGGGGGGGGTGTCTTGGTCCGGAAGCGGCGTCTTCGGCATCGGTCACTCTCCGCTTCCCGGCCGCGGGTGGGGCGCTGCCCGATCGCAGATCGCGCGTTCGAGGCGTTCAAGCCCGCGGCACCACGCCTTGCGGATTGCCATCTCGGAGCGGCCGAGATCGGTGGCGATCGCGTCAAAAGATTTGCCCTCCCAGTGGCGCAGCCACAGCACCCGCCGCAGATCGGCCGGCAGGGTGGCAAGCGCCTCCTCGACGAGTCGCGCGTCCTCGCCGCGGATGGCAACCGATTCGGGCCGCTCGTGGATCTCGTCCGCCATCGCGCCGTGGTTCGATCCGACCATGTCGATCGCGACCTTCGGGAAGCCCGGGTCGCGACGGGCGGCCTTCTCGTAACGGAGCCGATCGATCGCCGCATGGGCGAGGATCGTGCGCATCCATCCGAAGAACTCGGCCGGCGAGGCGCCGCGGAACGATTGGAAACTCGCGTGTGCGGTGGCCATCGCCTCTTGCACGAGGTCTGAAGCGCTGACCGCTCCCCGGATCGACCGGGGCAACTCCCGCATCGCTGCCAGTCGAAGATGGCCGCGCATCGACTCAAAGAGCGTGCCCAGAGCCTCCACCGATCCGATCCGGGCGGCGGCGAGGAGCTCGCGGCCTTCCCGGTCGTGCCTGTCCACCGACTGCGGCATTGAATTGGCCATCGGGACACGTTCCCTGGCGGGGGCATTCAGGACGCG
>CAJAYZ010000788.1 GCA_903949225.1 uncultured Planctomycetaceae bacterium | reverse complement strand
ACACCATGCCGGAGGACGATCCGACCGCCGTCACCGGGGAGGCGGCCGCAGCGGTGGCAGAGTGGATCCACGGCCGCTTCTATTCGTCGCTGGCCCGTGACCGCCATCGACCGGCCCGGGTCGAGCTCGCCCGGCTCACCGTCGGCCAGCACCAAAACGCCATTGCTGATCTCGTGGGCGGATTCCTCGCGCCGCTGCCCCACGTGAGCCCGGAGCGGGGGCTCCGCGGAGAGTATTTCCAGGGAAGAAATTTCGACCCCGCCCGCCGGGTCTTCGAGCGGCTCGATCCCACCGTCGGCTTCGACTTCGGCGTCGAGGGGCCCGATCCGGAGCGCTTCGAGCCGGGGCGGTTCGCGATCCGTTGGCAGGGCTCGATCGTGCCGGTGGAGTCGGGGGTGCATGAGTTCATTGTCCGCACCGAACAGGCCGTCCGGCTCCTCGTCAATCATCCCGACTGGGATGGCCCGCCGCTCATCGATGCCTGGGTGAAGTCGGGCCACGACACGGAGTACCGCGGCACGATCCATCTCCTCGCCGGTAGGCCCTACCCGCTGCGGTTGGAGTTCTCGAAGGCCAGTCAGGGGGTCGACAATCCGGTGCACGAGAAGCCGAGGCGCGCCTCGATCGAGCTCCTCTGGCGGCAGCCGCACGGGGTGGTCGAGCGGGTCCCTTCGCGAAACCTCATCCCCAAGCACTCACCGGCGACGTTTGTCGTCACGACTCCCTTCCCTCCGGACGATCGCAGCATCGGCTACGAGCGCGGCAGCACCGTCTCGAAGGAATGGCTGGAGGCGGTCGAGGCCGCGGCCGTCGAGAGCGCCGCGGCGATCCGTGAGCGAGCTGGGCAACTGGCCGGCGTGAAGCCCGATGCCTCGGACCGGGCCGAACGGCTGCAGGCCTTCGCCGCCACCTTCGCCGAGCGGGCCTTCTGTCGGCCCCTCGACGCCCAGGTCCAGGCGCTCGTCGCGCATCCCTTCGTCGCAGCGCCCGACGTCGACGCGGCCCTCGAGCGATCGCTGCTGCTGATCCTCTCCTCCCCCCGTTTCCTGTTCCGCGAGCCGCCGCTCCCGGCTGATGCCAGTCTCGCTTCGTGGGACACCGCCGCCCGGCTCTCCTTCGGCATCTGGGACTCGATCCCCGACGAGCCCCTCCGCGCCGCGGCGGCCCGGGGCGAACTTCAGACGCCCGAGCAGATCGAGGCCGAGGTGCGGCGGATGTCAGCCGATCGGCGGGCGCTCTCCAAGCTCCACACCTTCCTCCTCACCTGGCTCCGCGTCGACCGACCCGCGGAGATTGCCAAGGATCCGTCCCGACATCCGGGATTCGATGCCGCCGTGGCAGGCGACTTGCGGACGAGCCTCCGGCTTCTCATCGACGACATCGTGCGCCCTGCCGCTGGGCCGGCCGACTACCGGCGACTGTTCACCGTCGACGAGGTGCCGATCAACGGGCGGCTGGCGCCCTTGTATGGCGTGGAGCTCCCGCCCCGGGCTGAGTTCGTCCCCGTCCGTCTCGACGAGGGCAAGCGCGCCGGCGTCCTCACCCATCCCTACCTCCTCAGCGTCCTTGCCTATCCCGGCGAAAGTTCCCCGATCCACCGGGGGGTGTTCCTGACGCGAGGGATCCTCGGCAACGTCCTCAAGCCCCCGGCCGAGGCGGTGGCCCCCCTCGCCCCCGATCTCCACCCCGGGCTCTCCGCCCGACAGCGAGTCACTCTCCAGACAAGCCCCGCGGCCTGCCAGGGCTGCCACGCCGTCATCAATCCACTCGGCTTCGCACTCGAGGGCTTCGACGCCGTCGGCCGCTTTCGGGGGGGGAGTGCGGGCGAGACCGACGGGAGCTACCTACCGCGGGAAGGGCCTGAAGTGCACTTCGAGGGGGCGGACGGCTTGGCGGCCTATCTCGTCGCGAGCAGCGACGCCGAGGAGGCCTTCCTCCAGGCGCTGTTCCATGCGCTGGTCAAGCAACCGATCCGGGCCTGGGGCCCGGAAACCCTCCCGCAGCTGCGCCGGTCGTTTGCCGCCAAGGGCTTCGATATCCGTGAAGCCGTGGTCGATATCATGAAGGTGGCGGGCTTCCCGCCCGTTCCCCTCCCTGCCTCGCCGGAGCCGACCGATGATCACTCGCCGTGAACTGCTGCGGAAACTCGGGGTCGGTGCGGCCGTGGCGCCGTTCCTCGGCAATCTGCCCAGCTTTGCAAGCGCTCCGGCGGCGCGGCAGCGGCTCGTCATTGTCTTCAGCCCAGACGGCACGGTGCGGGAGAACTTCTGGCCAGCCTCTGCCGGCTCGTTCACCGCGCCGGCCGGCGAAGGCCAGGAGGCCGTGGCACTGCGGCCGATCCTCGCCCCCCTGGCTCCCTTCAAGGATCGCCTCCTCACCCTCAAAGGCGTTGGCAACAAGATCCGTGGCGACGGCGACGGCCACATGCGCGGCATCGGCTGCCTGCTCACCGGCGTCGAACTCTTCCCCGGCAACATCCAGGGGGGAAGCGACACGCCGGCAGGCTGGTCGAGCGGGCTGTCGATCGATCAGGAGATCGCTGGCTTCCTCCAGGCGCGTCCGGAGACCGCCACCCGGTTCGGCTCGCTCGAGTTCGGCGTCCTCGTCCCCGACCGTGCCGATACCTGGACGCGGATGGTCTACGCCGGTCCCAACAAGCCGGTGGCGCCGATCGACGATCCGTATCAGATGTTCTCCAGGCTCTACGGGAGCGTGAAGCACCGCGAGAGCCTGCGGAGCGTGCTCGACGAGCTTCACGAGGATCTCGCCCGCGTGACGGCCACGCTGCCGGCCGAGGATCGGAGGCTCCTCGAGGAGCACGCCGACCTCGTCCGCGGCTTCGAGCGGGACTTGGCAGCCCAGCGCGAGATTGCCAAGCACGATGTTCCGGTGCTCGAGCCTGGCATTCTCGAGGCGAACGACCGGATGCCGACGATCAGCCGGATGCAGATCGATCTGCTCGTGTCGGCGCTCGCGGCCGATTTCACCCGCGTCGTCACGCTCCAGTACACCAACTCCGTCGGCCAGCCCCACATGAAGTGGCTGGGGGTCGACGAGGGGCAGCACGATCTCTCCCACGAGCCCAACAGCAACGTCGACGCGCAGGAGAAGCTCACCCGGATCAACACGTGGTATGCCGGGGAAGTGGCCCACCTCGCTGCCCGTCTCGCGGCGACGCCCGAGCCGGGGGGGGATGGGTCGATGCTCGACCACACCACGATCCTGTGGACGAACGAACTCGGCGAGGGCAATTCCCACACGCGCGAGGACATCCCCTGGGTAATGATCGGCGGGGGCTTGGGCTTCCGCACCGGTCGGGCGGTCGAGTTCCCGGCGGTGCCCCACAACCGTCTCCTCCTCAGCCTGGCCCACGCCTTCGGCCACACCGGCCTCGACCGCTTCGGCAACCCCGACTTCTGCGGCGACGGCCCGCTCGGCCTGGGCTGAGCGGGTTCGGAGCAGCGGGGCTTCAGCCGAGCCGCGGAAACATCCGCTCCGCCTCGTGGAGGACGACGAGGCTGTCGGCCCGGTGAGCGAGCCGTTCGACCGCTTCCGGGTTCGCGGCATGGCCGAACTCGAGCTCCTCGACGAGGCCCTGATCGAGCTCGGAGAGGAGCACGAGGCGGCGATCGCCGAGGGCCTGCGCGAAGAACCTCGTCGCCAGCGCATCGGCGATCAGGGTCTGGTCACCCGAGGCAAGGGCTTCCTCGACCAGCGGCTTGAGCGCAACCCCCTGACGCCAGCGATGGAACACCGGGCCGGGGGGAGTGGCCAATCGACTCACGATGCAGATCGTCCCCTCGGGATGGGTCGTCCGGGCCGCGGCCGCGACGGCGCGGACGAGCGCCGGCATCCCCGACTCAGGCGCCGCAAGCGAGGCGATGGTCAGCCGTGGCGACCCGGGCAGGCGTGGCCGCCAGAGTTGGGCGTGACGCCGGGCCGCTCGGTCGGTGGCTAGCGGCGTGCCAAACTCGATGGCGTGGGCCGTGCCCCCGCGTCCCGGCACGACCCGGAGGGTGGCGATCGTGCCGAGCTGCCAACCGATCTCCCGGGATCGTTCGCGGAGAGGTTGCACCGCCTTCCGGCCGCTCCGCGCCAGGTGGCGGAGGACGTCAGCCCGGGCCGCGGCCGGTGCGAAGGCTGGCCAGAGATTGCCGTCGAGTGCATGCCCGCCGAGGGCCGCATCCCAGGCGTAGACGCCGACGGTGACGACGACGTCGGCGTCGACGAGGGTCCGGGCGACGTGGAGCGGGATTCCCTCCGCATCGGGGCCGAGATAGGCCGAGCCCGACTCAGGGGTCGGATCGAAGACGAACTCCCCGGTCGGCAGCGATGTCACGGCGGAGGGGGGCTGTGTGGAGATCAGCGGCGGGGCATGGACGACGGTGAGGTCGTCGGCGGCAATCCCCGCCGACTCCAGCCGGCTGCGGATCGTGGCGACAATCTGGCCGGCCGCGGGGATCGGACCGGCGAGGGCGAGGGCGACGCGGTCCCCCGGAACGACATGGGCCACGAGGGGGGGGCCGTTGCCCGGGGTGTCGATGGCCGTCGCCGCCAGGGCAGCCGCTGCGTCCCCCCTGACCCCGGCGGGGCCACGGGCATCGAAGGCGACGTCGGCGTCGGACGGCTCGAGGACCAAAGGATCGGTGCTGCCGTAGTCGAGGAGGATCGGTTTCACGGTGAGGAGCGCTGCGGAGGCGGAGGGGCCAAGGCCCGGAGGGGCGGAGAACAACGATTCTCGCCCACGCCCGGGCCGGCGAACAGCAGCAGGGCTGCCGCTGCGGGAAACCCGACCGTCAGGGATTCCCCCGCCGGTATTCCTTCCCGCACCGGCACGTGCATACCTGGCAGGTGCCACGCTCATCCCCGGTATTCGCGGACGACGATGCACAACCATCATCACACCACCTCCGGGGCCCCCCGGACCTGTCGCAGGAGACCACTGCCATGCCGTCCCATCCCTTCAAACCCGTCCATCGCTCCCTCGTCGCGCTCCTCGTGGCCGCCGCGGTCGGCGCCACGGCCGGGGCCCAGGAGGAGTCCTACGTCGGCGGGGGGCGTGGCGTGCCGGTGATCGGCGCCGCGGCGGGCTCTGACTGCGAGAGCTGCCGCTCCCAGATGCGCCCGCCGTGGCACGGCAGCGCCGTGGCTGGGTACGGACAGCGGCTTCCGACAGGCCACTGCATGAGCGGTGCCTGCGGGCCGAGCCATGCGGCGCCGTGCCGGTCATGTGGCCCGGCGGCCTGCGGCCCGAAGCCCTGCGGCCCCTGCGCCCCGGGGATCTGCGGCGTGACCGGATTCTGCCATGCCCCGGGCGGGGCCTTTGGGGCTCACTATCCGCTCCCCCCCTGCCTGCCGCGGCTCCACGCCTTCCTCCGCGACGGGATGGTCCTCTCGCCGCAGCCGTTGGTCGTGCCGAAGTGCCACGAGTGCGGAGCGGTGCTACCCATGGGATTCTGATCGGGTGGAGTGCCTCACGAAGGCCACAGCCTTCCGACGGCAAGCATCACCACCGTGATCACCACCGCGCCGGCGACATCGAGGATCGCTCCGCTGCGGATCATGTCGCGGAGGCGGATTCGACCGGTGCCGTAGACGATGGCGTTGCAGGGCGTGCTCACCGGCATCATGAAGCCGAGGCTCGCCGCGAACGTGGCAGCCAGGGCTGCGGTGAGCGGATCGCCGCCGCCGGCCGCTGCCAGGGCCATCGCCACCGGCACGACCATGTTGGCGCTGGCCGTGTTGCTCGTGAACTCGCTGGTGATCACCGCCACGAGCGTCGCGGCCGCGACGAGCGCCACGCTCGCCCCCGGCCCGGTCGGCAGCCAGCCGGTCAGGCTCCTTCCCAGTGCCTCGGCCAGGCCGGTGGAGAAGGAGAGCTCGCCGAGGGCCATGCCGCCGCCGTAGAGGAGGATGATTCCCCAGTCGATCCGCACCGCCTCCTCCCACTGAAGCGCCCTCCGCCCCGGGCCGCCGGGAAGGATGAAGAGCATCACGGCGCCGAGGAGCGCCGCGACCCCTTCGGGAACATGGGCCGCAAACCAGGCCGGCAGCGGGTGCTTCGCACCGAGGAGGAGGCCGAGGACGCCCGGCACGATCCACAGGCTGACGGTGGTGCCGAAGGCGATCGCCGTGCTCACCTGGCCGCGCGACCAGGCTCCCAGGCCGGTCCGCTCGCGGGCGACGAGCTCTGCCACCCCGGGAAGCCGATCGACCCCGGCCGGGAACATCCAGCCGAGGAGGAGCACGGTGAAGGTGGTGAGGATCGCCGCCACCGGCACGCCGATCGCGCACCAGGTGAGGAACGACACCTCGACGCCGAGCTCGTTGCGGATGAAGGCCAAGCCGATGAGGTTTGGCGGCGTGCCGATCGGCGTCGCCAGGCCGCCGATGCTCGAGGCGAAGGCCACGGCGAGCATCAATCCGGTGGCGAAGCGCGGATCGAGCTTCGGCCCTGCCGGGGATCCATCCCGGGAAGCGGCATGCTCGATGGCCGCGAGGATCCCGGCGGCGATCGCCACCATCATCGCCGTCGTGGCCGTGTTGGAGATGAAGGCGCTGATCGTCGCCGAGACGAGCGCCACAGCGGCGAGGATCCGCCCCGGCCGCTCCCCCACGGCCGGCAGGCCGAGGACGGCAAACGCCAGCCGTCGGTCGAGGCCGTGAACCCGGATCGCCTCGGCAAGCATGAACGAGCCGATGAACAGAAAGACGAGCGGCTCCGAGAACGGCCGGAAGACCTCCTTCGCCGGTGCCACGCCCGCCACGACGCAGGCCACCGCCCCGAGCAGCGCCGTCACCGGGAGCGGCAGGGCCTCGGTCACCCACAGCACCACGACCCCCACGAGGATCACGGCCAGACTCTGGGCTTCGGGCGTGAGTGGCATGGGCGTGGGAGAAAAAATCCCCCGGAGGAGCACCGGCTCCCCCGGGGGACGTGGTGGTTTCTAAGACCGATCGACCGGTGTCACCAGGTCTTGCCGAGGGCGGCTTGGGCCGCCGCCAGCCGAGCAACCGGCAGGCGGAACGGCGAGCAGCTCACGTAATCGAGACCGAGGTGGTGGCAGAAGAGCACCGAGTGGGGATCGCCACCGTGCTCGCCGCAGATGCCGAGCTTGATGTCGGGCCTCGTCTTCCGCCCCTTCTCGACGGCGGTCTGCATGAGCGAGCCGACGCCGGTGGTGTCGATCGAGGCGAACGGGTTTGCCTTGAAGATCCCGAGGTCGGTGTACTTCTGCAGGAAGGAGCCCATGTCGTCGCGGCTCATGCCGAGACAGGTCTGGGTGAGGTCGTTGGTGCCGAAACTGAAGAACTCGGCACTCTCGGCGATCTCGTCGGCCGTGAGGGCGCCGCGCGGGATCTCGATCATCGTGCCGACGAGATACTTCACCTTGACGCCCGTCTCCTTCGCCACCTGAGCCGCCGTGGCGTGAACGATCTCGAGTTGGTTGTCGAGTTCCTTCTTGAAGCCCACCAGCGGGATCATGATCTCCGGCTTCACCTTGATGCCGGCCTTCTGCACCTTCGCGGCCGCCTCAAACACGGCCCGGGCCTGCATCTCCGAAATCTCGGGGTAGCTGACGCCGAGGCGGCAGCCACGGTGGCCGAGCATCGGGTTGAACTCGTGGAGCGCCTCGACGCGGCGGTGGACAACCTCGACGGAGAGCTTGAGCTTCTTCGCCAGATCGGCCTGGGCCTTCTCGTCGTGCGGCACGAATTCATGGAGCGGCGGATCGAGGAAGCGGATCGTCGCCGGGCGGCCGTCGAGGGCCCGGAAGATCCCCTCGAAATCGTCGCGCTGGTAGGGAAGGAGCTTCGCGAGGGCCGCCCGACGGGCGTCGAGCGTCTCGGCGAGGATCATCTCCCGCATCGCGTCGATCCGGTTGCCCTCGAAGAACATGTGCTCCGTCCGCGTCAGGCCGATGCCCTCGGCGCCGAAGGCAATCGCGTGCCGGACCTGCTCCGGGGTGTCGGCATTGGTGCGGATGCCGAGCTTCCGGTACTTGTCGGCGAGCTTCATGATGAAGGCGTAGTACTGGTAGACGTCCGAGTCTTCCGGCTTCATCGTGTTGCTGACGAGCACCTGCTTGAGCTCGCTGTCAGCGGTCTTGATGGCTCCGGAAAACACCTCGCCGGTGCTACCGTTGATGGAGATGTCATCTCCCTCCTTGAGCGTCGTCGAGCCGCAGACGAGCGTACCCTTGTGGTAGTCGATCGAGATCGCGCCGGCACCGGCCACGCACACCTTGCCCATCTGCCGGGCGACGAGGGCTGCGTGGCTCGAGACACCACCACGGCTGGTGAGGATGCCCTCGGCCGCGATCATGCCACGGAGATCCTCTGGGCTCGTCTCGACACGGGCGAGAACGACCTTCTTCCCCTTCTCGGCGAGCTCCTCGGCCTTGGCGGCCGAGAACACGAGTTGTCCGGTGGCGGCACCGGGGCCAGCGGCCAGGCCGGTCGTCAGCACGCGGCCCGCCTTCTTCGCCTTCTCGTAGTCGGCCCGGTCGAAGATCGGGGCGAGGAGCTGCGAGAGGGCATCCGGATCGGCGCTCTGGATGGCGTGCTCCGGGGTCATGAGCTTCTGCTTGACCATGTCGTGGGCGATCTTCACGTACGCCAGCGCTGTCCGCTTTCCGTGGCGGGTCTGGAGCATGTAGAGCTTCTTCTTCTCGACCGTGAACTCGAAGTCCTGGACGTCGCCGAACTTTTTCTCCAGCTTCTCGCGGACCTTCTCGAGCTGCTTGTAGGTGGCGGCAAACTCGGTGTCGTGGGCCATCTCGACGACCGGCTTCGGCGTGCGGACGCCGGCCACGACGTCTTCGCCCTGGGCGTTGATGAGGTATTCGCCGTAGAAGACGTCTTCGCCGGTGGCCGGGTCGCGGGTGAAGGCCACGCCGGTGGCGCAGTCATCGCCCATGTTGCCGAACACCATGCTCTGAACGTTGACGGCGGTGCCCCACTCGTCGGGGATTTTGTACTTGCGACGGTAGATGATCGCCCGTTCGTTCATCCAGCTGCCGAAGACGGCCGTGATGGCGCCGATGAGCTGCTCGAAGGGATCCTGCGGGAAGGTCTTCCCGGTGCGCTCCTTGATGAGCTTTTGGAAGCGGCTGATGAGATCCTTGAGGTGATCCTCGGTGAGCGCGGTGTCTTCCTCGACGTGGGCCTGGTGCTTGACCTTCTCCATCACCTCTTCGAACGGGTCGTGCTCGTTCTCGTGGCGCTTCTGCACCCCCATGACGACGTCGCCGTACATCTGAATGAAGCGGCGGTAGGAGTCGAAGGCGAAGCGGCCGTT
>CAJAYZ010000787.1 GCA_903949225.1 uncultured Planctomycetaceae bacterium | reverse complement strand
GAGCTCCTCGACCGCAGCGACATCGACGCCGTCCTCATTGCCACCGGCCCCAACTGGCACACCACCGCGAGCGTCTACGCCGCAAAGGCCGGCAAGGACATCTACTGCGAGAAGCCCTGCTCGAAGAACATCGCTCAGAGCCTCCTCCTCCGCGACACGATCCGCCGCACCGGCCGCGTTTTTCAGGCCGGCACGCAGCGCCGCAACCTCCCCCACTTCGCCTTCGCCTGCGAGCTGGCCCGCACCGGCCGGCTCGGAAAGATGAAGCGTGTTTACGCTCATCCGGCCGGGATGACGGCGAGCACGAGCGGCTGGCTGCCGGCGGAGAACGAGCCGCCGAAGGAAGTCATCGACTGGAACATGTACCTCGGACCGGCGGCCTGGCGGCCGTTCAATGCCAAGATCCTCGACGGCTTCAACTTCGAGAAGGGGGGCGGGCTCGTCGGCGGTGGCGTCCTCGAATGGGGCTCGCACTGCGTCGATCTCTGCCAGTGGGCGGTCAACGATTGTGCGCCGCCGGTCGAATATGCCCCGCCGGTCGATGGCCAGATCGTCTGCAAGTATGACAACGGCGTGGAGCTGATCTTCCGCGAGAAGGATTGGATCCCGCTCGGCTCCTGCCCCGTCCGCTTCGAGGGAGAGGATGGCTGGGTGGAGGCCGGCGACTCGGGCAAGCTCGTGCTCTCGTCCCCGGAGCTTCTTGCCGGACGGACCGTCGAGGAGATCGGTGGCTACCCGGCGACGTTCCACGTCCGCGACTTCCTCGACTGCGTGAAGACGCGTGGCAAGCCGAAGGGGAATGCCGATGCGGCCTGCAATGCCCACATCGCCTGCCATGCCGCCAACGTCGCCCTGTTCCTCGGCAGGCCGGTGAAGTTCGACAACGCCACCAATGCGTTCGTCGACGACGTCGAGGCCAACCGGCTCCGTTCGGAGGCGCTCCGCGAGCCGTGGCGGATCTGATCCGTCCTCGCTTTGCTCGCCGCGTCCCTCACATCCCACACCCTTCCGTTCAGGATTCCTCCATGAAGCTTCATTCGCTCTTCCGCCCCGTCGCTCTCGCCGCGCTTTTGACGGCGGCTCTCCTTGGCAGCGCATCCCGCGGCGCCGATGGCCGCAATGACCAGGAGAAGGCGGCGCTTGCCGTCCTCCGCAGCGATGCGGCCGAGGCCGACAAGGCGCTCGCCTGCAAGCATCTGGCGATCTACGGCTCGGCCGATGCCGTCCCCGATCTCGCCAAGCTCCTCGACAACGAGCGGCTCCACTCCTGGGCCCGCACCGGCCTCGAGGCGATCCCCGGACCGGAAGCCGACGCCGCCCTGCGGGCCGCTGCCGCCACGCTCTCCGGCAACCTCCTCGTTGGCACGCTCAACACGATCGGCGTCCGCAAGGATGCCGGCGCCCTCCAGATCCTCACCCAGCGTCTCGGCGACCGCGATCCGGAGGTCGCCTCCGCGGCCGCCGTCGCCCTCGGGCATGTCGGCACGCTCCCGGCGATCTCGGCGCTCAAAGCCGCGCTGCCGCGGGCCAACGGCGCTCTTCAGTCGGCCGTTGCCGAGGGCTGCATCCTCGCTGCCGAAGGCCTTGTGGCCGCCGGCAAGGGGAGCGACGCGGTCGCCCTGTTCGACGAGGTCCGCAAGGCTCCGGTGCCGGCGCAGCGGAAGCTCGAAGCGACCCGCGGCGCGATCCTCGCTCGCGGCGATGATGGGGCCGCGCTCCTCGTCGAGCAGCTCCAGTCGCCGGAGCAGTCAGT
>CAJAYZ010000786.1 GCA_903949225.1 uncultured Planctomycetaceae bacterium | reverse complement strand
TGGCCGATGATGCTCCGGCCGGGATGTTCGACACCACCCGTTCCCTGCGGGCCACGACCGACGGCGTGAAGGCCGCGACGAATGGCCCGTCCGACGATGCCAGCAGCATCCACTCCGCGGCAGGATCGGATGACGTCCATGGATCGACGATCTCCGGGATCGCCGGTGATGGGCCCGCGACCACCGTCTCGGGCTCGGCCACCGCCAAGAACAGTGGGAGTTCGACCAAGGTCGGCCAAAACGCGGGCGACACGAAGTCCGATAGCTCGGTCGCGATCGACGCGGTCAAGCAGTCGAACGCCAATCCAGGCTCGCTCCCCCCTTCCGCCCAGAAGGGCACGGTCAACTCGCGGGATGCGGCGGCCGAGGCGTTGAAGAAGTTCTTCGGCAACCGGTGACGCCCCTTCCGGCCGGTCACAGCCGTAGGGCGAGGTCGCGCAGCGCCGGTTGAACGGGATGCAGCGGTCGTGCCGGCGGAAAAGCTTTCCTGAACGGAACCTTTTTCCCAAAGAGCCGGACCTGCGCAGCCGGAGACGGGAATACTTCCGGCAGAGTTTCGCCAGCCGTTCAAGTCCCCCGTCGAGGAGATCCGTCGATGCCCGCCTCCACCGCCGCTGATTGCCCGAGCCTCGAAACGACCCGCTCTGATGCCGCCGCCGCCCCCCACCGGACGCCGAAGGGGCCGCGTCGTCGTCGGTTTATCGATCCGACCACGTGTGATCGCGATTACGGCCCGGAAGAGGTCGAGTTCATGCGGGCCCTGGAACGCTACAAGCGGGCTAGCGGTCGGATGTTCCCGACCTGCAGCGAGATCCTCGAAGTGGTCCGCTCCCTTGGCTACCAGCGCGACGTCCCCGCCTGATCACCCCGGTGACTGCGGGCGGTGGCTTTGCGGGCGGGGGATTTGGGGGGAATGAGGGGAGGGCGATTCTCCCCCTGCCCTTGTCGGGGTGCGGTTGGGCCGGTACCGTCCGCCACCCCGTCCCCTGCCGGAACGTCAGACGTGCCGCTGAAACCGCCCCCCACGCCGCTCCGGTCGTCCCGCGTGGGCGCCGTCGTTTTCGCGGCGGCGGTCGTGTTGCTGGCCGGGTGCGGGTCGTTGAAGCGCAACGAGAACGCCGAGGGAGTGAAGCTCTACCAACAGGGCAACTACCTCGGCGCCGTGAACCACTTTCAGCAGGCGCTGGCGCAGCAGCCGGGGAGCCCTGACTGCTTCTACAACCTCGGTGCCACCTACCATCAGCAGGCGAAGGTTTTCGGCAAGGGGAGCGATTGGCGGTCGGCGGAACAGTATTACCACCTCTGTCTCTCCCGGAACCCGAATCACGACGCCTGCCAACGGGCCTTGGCGGTGCTCCTCGTCGAAGAGCAGCGGAGCCCGGAGGCGATCGCTTTGCTCGAGGATTGGTCGCGGCGGCAGCCCAACAATCCCAATCCGCAGATCGAGTTGGCCCGGCTCTGCCAGGAACATGGCGACGTCCGCGAAGCGGAGAATCGGCTCGTCGACGCGTTGGCGATCGATCCGGCGAATCCGCGGGCGCTGGTGGCCCTCGGGCAGATCCGCGAGTCGACCGGCGACGTCAATCAGGCCCTCGCGGACTACTCCCGCGCGCTGTCGGTCGATGGCGTGCAGCCGGTGGTCGCCGCCCGGGTGGCGACGCTCGCTGGCGCCGCGCCGACGGCCACCGTGAGGACGGCTGCCCTGCCGACAAGCCCGAGCGGGTACC
>CAJAYZ010000785.1 GCA_903949225.1 uncultured Planctomycetaceae bacterium | reverse complement strand
GATCACCTGGCGACGGTCGACGACGAACTCCTTCCGCAACACCGGCAGCGCCACCGCCTGCCGTGCTGCGACGAGATCGGTAAGCGTGCCGCCGAATCCCTCGCCGTCGGTGAGCACCGAGAGGGCCGAGGCTCCGGCGCGCTCGTAGGCCTGCACAACCTCTTCGACGGTCGCGCCGGGGCGAATCTCCCCTGCCGACGGGCTCCGTCGCTTGAACTCGGCAATCAGCCGGATGGCGCCGGGACGGGAGACGGCAGCGAAGAAGTCGCGCACAGGGGGGGCGTCGGCCAAGCGCCGGCGCAGGCTCGCCGTCGACTCAAGCGCCTCCGCAGCAGCCACCTCACGGCGTTTCCGTTCAACGATCCGATCGAGGATGGTGGGCATGGGGGGAGGCCATGCCGGAGCATGGTAGGCGGACTCTTCGTCAAGCGGCCAGGGTAAAGCGGGGAGGGCTCCCCCCGCGGAATCAGTGCCGGAAGTGGCGGCGGGAGGTGAACACCATCGGGATCCCGGCCTCGTCAGCCGCGGCGATCACCTCGGCATCGCGCTTCGAACCGCCGGGCTGCACGATCGCCACGATCCCAGCCCGGGCGATGAGCGGGATCGAATCGGCGAAGGGGAAGAACGCATCAGAGGCAAGCACGCCGCCGCGGGCCCGGCTCCCCGCCTTCTCCAAGGCGATCCGGGTGGCATCGATGCGACTGGTCTGGCCGATGCCGGCGCCCACGAGGCTCGATCCCTGGCAGACGGCGATGGCGTTGCTCGTCAACCGCCTGACAACGGTGAAGGCGAAGTCGAGGACCGGCGTAAGCTCCGGGGCCGGCGCCTGCTTCGTCACCACCTTCCAGTTCGCGGGATCGTCGCAGCAGTCGTCGGGACGCTGGGCAAGGATCGCGCCGGCCACGCTCCGCAACTCCAAGCCGTGCGTCGGCTCCCAAGGATCACCGGCCGGCACTTCCACGAGCCTGACGCTCGCCTTCCAGGTCGGCTTCGTGGTCAGCAATTCCACCGCCACCGGATCAAAGGCCGGCGCGGCGATCACCTCGACAAACAACCCCGGCTGGAGGAGCAGCTCGGCACAGGCCCTGTCGAACCGGCGATTGACCGCCACGATCGAGCCGAAGGCACTCGTCGGATCGGCCGCCATCGCCGTGGCCAGCGCCCCATCGATCGTCGCGGCCGTGGCGGCACCGCAGGGGTTGGTGTGCTTGACGACGATCGCGGCCGGCGACTCAATGAGCCCGGCCAGACGCGTGGCGCCGTCGAGATCGAGGAGGTTGTTGTAGGAGAGTTCCTTCCCGCAGAGTTGCTTCAGGCCGGCCAGGCCGACGCGCGACCCGGCCGGGGCGTAGAGGGCCGCGGATTGGTGCGGATTCTCACCGTACCGCAGCGGGAGGCGTTCCTGGAGCTCGAGCGAAAAGCGGGCGGGAAGCGGAGCGGCGTCGAGGGTGTTGGTCGCCGGGGCCGGAGTCGGGGGCTCGGCGACGAGCCCGGCGTGCCGGGCCATCCAGGCGGCGATCGCCGTGTCGTAGGCCGCGGTCCGCTCGAAGGCGCGGGCCGCGAGCAGGCGCCGCTCTGCGAGGGTCGTGCCGCCACGGGCGATCGTGGCAATGAGTTCGGGATACTGATCGGGGCCGGTGACCACGGCCGTGAAGGCGTGGTTCTTGGCCGCGGCCCGGACGAGGCTCGGGCCCCCGATGTCGATCAGTTCGATCGCGTCGGCGGGCCGGCAGTCGGGCTGTGCGACGATCGCCTCGAAGGGATAGAGGTTGACGATCACGGCGTCGATCGGCCCGATCCCGTGCTGGGCCACGATCTCGATGTCGTCGGGACGGTCGCGACGGTAGAGGAGGCCGGCAAAGACATTCGGATGGAGCGTCTTCACCCGGCCGTCGAGGATCTCCGGGAAGCCGGTGACTGCGGCGACGTCGGTGACCTTCACCCCGTGCGCTTCCAGGGCCCGGGCCGTACCGCCGGTGCTGACTACCTCGATTCCCGCTGCCTTCAGCGCGGTGGCGAGTTGGTCGAGGCCCGCCTTGTCGTAGACACTCACGAGAACCCGGCGGAGCGGGATTGGGTCGGGGACGGGGACGGTAGGAAGCGCTGTGTGGTGGGGTGTGCTCATGGGGCCGATTAGACCGGCCGGAGGCGGCTGGGAAAAGGGTCGAGGGCGGGCTCCGCGGGGGAGCCTCATGCGGCCGGGAGCCTCACCTCCATGACGGTCCCGTGCCGGCCCGGCCGGCCACTGACGCTCACCCGGCCCCGCAATTGGGCGACAATCGACTTCACGAGATAGAGGCCTAGCCCCGTCCCCGGCGTCGAGCGCTCGAGTTCGTTCCCCAGCCGGACAAACCGGCTGAAAATCTGCGTCCGATCGGCCAGCGGGATCCCGGGACCGTTGTCACAGACGCGCACAATCAGCTCGCGCCCCTCCTGCCACTCCACCCCGATCTCGACTTCCGGCTCCGGCAGCGAATATTTGACGGCGTTGTCGACGAGATTGCGAAACACGATCTCGAGATCGGCCGACCGTCCGCGGACCTGCGGGATCGCGCCGTCCGGAAGCGGGAGGATGCGGATCCGTTCTGGGGCTATTGCATACCGCACCGCCACTCCTTCCCGAGCCGCCCGCAGGATCGGCTCGAGTTCGCAGGCCTGTTCGTCCCAGCGTGGCCGCCTCTGGGTCTTGGCGGCGTCGAGGAGGTGATCGATGAGGGTGTCGAGACGCTCGACGTCCTTGAGCATGAAGCGGTGGAAGTCGGCCTGTTGCTCGGGCGACACCTGCCGGCGGTTGAGCGTCTGGAGATAGAGCTTGAGCGAAGCCAGCGGGCTTTTGAGCTCATGGGTCACGCTGTCAATGAAGTTGCTCTGCCGTTGGGAGAGGGCAATCGCCTTCACGGTCAGGAACAGGTAGACGATGACGCCGAGGAGGAGGAGCACGAGGAGGGCGACCCCGACGCCGAGGATCACCCAGTAGAAGGCAGCGTTCTCCGAACCGAACGCAGCGGCAATGCTGACGAGCACCCACCCGACACCGAGGGCGAGGATCGACCCGATGAGGACGACGCCGAGGAGGATCGGCCAACCGGTCGAGCGGCGGGGTTCCATCGGTGACGCTCGAGGGGAAAGGGGCGGCGGGACCGACGCGGAGCACGCCGTTGAAAAAAAGCGCCGCCGCTGGATGCGGCGGCCGACACCGCCGAAACACCTCGGCTTTTTGAGGATGTCTCAAGCAAAAAAAGTCAGGGATGACTATTTCCACGGACAGCTAGTCTGCCGTGGATCGGCCCCCCCAGCCAGACTCCCTTGCCGCCGGCTACAATAACCGACTTGTTTCCCGCCGCGTTCCCCCTCCCCAGCCGCCCCCATGCCGTCGTCACCCCGGCCGGCCAAGCCCCGCCCCGATCTCCTCCTCACGATCGAGGGCGCCGAAGTCCGCTTCGAGTGGCGGGGAGACCGCTGGGCCCACGCGGTCAGTTTCGACTCTTGCGCCGGGGGATCGATGGCAGTGCTCTGGCATTCGATCGAGGGCCCCGGCGACAGCAGCGGCAACGACCGCTGGCCCGCCTCACCGGTGCTGGTCGAGCTTCACTCCCACCCCGCCGTGGGGAATGTCGCGGTGATGGGGCTGGGGTTGGCAGGCCGATCCCACTTTTCCGCGAGCGTGGCCCCCGATCCCCGGGTGCCCGGCGCCCTCCGCTTCGAGATCGCGGCCCGGATCAATGAGGCCCCGGTTCAGCTCGGCTCGACCTACCGATCCGGCGGCCCGGCCGCGGCGATCGTCCGCGTGGAACCGTACCCGCTCTCCGCCGCCCCCCTTCCCAGGACGGTCGAGTGGTCCTATCGCATCAGCCCGCACGGCATCGAACCCCTTCCCGGCGCCCGGCTCGCCTCAGACGCTTCGGCGTCGGCTTGAATCCCGCCGGTCGATCGGTCACATTCGGAAGTCGCGATCCCGCGTGCCGGTGGGATCGGATCATCCCAGCGGCACCATCCCCGTCCTCCTTGAAAAGGG
>CAJAYZ010000784.1 GCA_903949225.1 uncultured Planctomycetaceae bacterium | reverse complement strand
CCTCCCGGATCAGCACGGCCGGCGGGCAGTCGATCCGCATCGACACCAGTGGCGAGAACGTCGATTTTGCGACGGGGCTCGCCGGTGTCGGAAGCACGCTCGAGAAGTTCGGCGGCGGCACCCTCACCCTTTCCGCGACGAGCACGTATTCCGGCGGCACGACCGTCAGCGGCGACACGCTCGAGGTGGCGAGCACCGGCTCGATTGCCCATGCAAGCGCCGATCTCGTCGTCGGCACGACGGTTGGCAATGGCACGCTGCTGGTCAATGGCGGCAGCGTCAGTGTCGGCAATGCCACGCTCGGCCGCGATGACGGTAGAACCGGCACATTGACGGTGGACAATGGCGGGACATTCACGTCGAGCGGTACGCTCACGGTAGGCAGTGGCGATTCGGCGAGCGGGACATTCACAGTCGCGGGGGGCACCGTGACGACCGCCGCGGCCACGATCGGTGCCGGGAACGGCACCGGCACGGCGACCGTCTCCGGGGGCAGCTGGTCCAACAGCGGCAACCTCGCGGTCGGTAACGGCACGCTGACGATCTCGAGTGGCACCGTCACCGTCGGCGGGACGCTCTCGGAGTCGAGCCCGACCAGCATCGCTCTCCTGGGGGGCGAACTGCGGATCGGCACCGGGGGGGCCGGCGGGGTTTTGCAGGCCAACGTCAATCTCCATGGGTCGCTCGTCTTCAACAGCAGCAGCGATTCGAGCTACGGCCGGGAAATCGACGGCTCGGGCACGCTCACAAAGACGGGGAGCGGCACGCTCACGCTCACCAACGCCGGCACCTACGGCTACTCCGGGCTGACGACCGTCTCGGCCGGCGGCCTCGTCATCGATGGCTCGCTCGTCAACTCGTCGGTCGTCGTCGATGCCGGTGGGGTGGTCGGCGGCTCTGGGACGGTCGTGAACTCGGTGACGGTCAACTCGGGCGGCACACTCGCCCCGGGCCTCGCCGGGGGGCCGTCGTTGCTCACCGTTGGGGCGCTCTCGCTTCAGGATGGCAGCCTGTCGTCGTTCGGGATTGTCGGCACAGGTGCACTCGCCGGCACGGCTGGCACCAACTACGACAGCGTCACGATCACCGGCGCCCCGGCCTCCCTCGGCGGCACGCTCCGCCTCGACTTCGGCAACACCACCCCGTTTGCCACCGGCGAGGTGTTCCAGCTGTTCTCCTTCGACGGGGGCAGTTCGGTTGGGAATCTCTCGTCGGTGATTGCAGCCGGGAGCGGAGCCTATTCGGCCGTCAGCTTTTACCCGACGGGGACGGGGGAATGGACGTCCACCTACGGCACGTCTGAGCAATATCTCCGCTTCAGCGAGCTCACCGGGAGGCTCGAGGTGGTGCCGGAGCCTTCGACCTGGGCGATGCTCCTCGCCGGGGGAGCCGCGGCCGGGATTTCGGCGTTGCGGCGCCGGCGTCAGAAGATGTTGGGGATGTAAGGCCCGCCCCGGCAGCGCTTCAGATAGTCAAGCGCCGCCACCTGGCCGGTGGTCTCGAGCCGGTCGCGGTAGACCGGATCGTGGAAGCCCTCGATGTCGATGCTCCCCCGCCAGCCGGCGAGGCGCAGCTCCGAGATCAGCCGCGTCCAATCGGTGTCCCCGAAGCCGGGGGTGCGGTGGTGGACGTAGGGGACGCCGCCACGGATGCCATGCTCGCGGACGACATCCCAAAGGACGGTGGCGTCCTTGCCGTGGATGTGCCAAATCTTGTGGGCCCACTGGCGGAGTTGAGGGAGCGGATCGACGAAGCTCACGAGCTGATGGCAGGGCTCCCACTCGAGGCCAAGGACGTCGTCGGGCACCTCGGCGAACATCGCCTCCCAGGCCCGGGGGGCGTGGGCGATGTTGAAGTCGCCGCTGTTCCAATCCCCGCGCTTGTCGCAATTCTCAAACGCCAGCTTTACGCCCCGGTCGGCTGCCCGGCGGGCCAGGGGGCGGAAGACCTCACCGAAGCGGGGAATCGATTCCGGCACCGGCCGGCCGGGGATCCGCCCCGCAAACCCGGAGACGATCCGGCAGCCGAAGTCGGCAGCGCGGTCGATGAGCGTCTCCCAGTCAGCGACCGTTTCGGGGCTGACAAGCGGGTTGCCGTAGACCCCGAGGGCACTGATCCGCGGGGCCGGCTCGTCGGTGGCAGGCGCCGCTGCGGCGAGGACGTCGGTGAGGCGGCGGGCCAGGTCGGGGAGATCGCGACCGGCGAGGCTCTTTCCGAAGCTCACCTGGAACGACTCGAAGCCGTGCGGGAGAAGGGCCGCGACGATCTCGGGCGTGCGGTCGTGGGCCGGCACGAGCGTGCCGATGCGGATGTCGTCGTGGCCGTGCATCGTGAGAACCATCGGGGAGAGGGCGCCTTTGTCGCGAGAGCGATACACTAAACAACATGAACAAGGCATTCTGCAAGGAGCCGGAGCAGTCGGGCCGGCCACTCTGTCCACGCTGCGGCGCCGAAGGGCAGGTGGTGACGGAGGCGACATTGCGAGCCCACGTGTCGGCCGGCGACGCCGAGACGCTCGCCGAGCCGATGGCCTGGTGCGACACCGAGAGCTGCCCGGTGGCTTACTTCGATACCCTCGAGCGGACGATCGACGTCGATCGGGCCAGCGGAATCCATTGGCCCAAGGATCCCACCGGCCCCTTGTGCGCCTGCCACGGCCTGACCTGCGAGGATGTCGATGCCGACCTCGCCGAGGGGGAGCCGAAGCGGGTTCGTGCGGTCGTCCGTCGGGCCGGCGAGCCGGGCGCGGAGTGCGTTCTCCGCTCGGCCGATGGTCGTGCCTGCGTAGCCCGTGTCCAGCGCCTCTACATCCGGCGCCTCTCCGGCGGCAGATGACATGCGACTCCTCTCCTGGAACATCCACAAGGGGATCGGCGGCCGCGACCGGCGGTACGTCCTCCAGCGGATCATCGATTGTGTCGAGGCTGAGAATCCCGACCTCGTCTGCCTTCAAGAAGTCGATCGACTCGTCGGCCGCAGTCGCCGTGACGATCAGCCGCGGTTGCTGGCCCGCTGGTTCCGCTACCATTCGGTCTTTCAGGCCAACGTCCATGTCGGTGGCGGAACGTATGGCAACCTTGTCCTCTCGCGCTTTCCGATCACGAGCCGTCATCGGATCTCCCTGCGCCACGGCACCCGCAAGCCGCGCGGGGCCCAGCTCCTCCTCGTCGATTCCCCCGAGGGCACCCTCCACGTTGTCCACACCCACCTGGGGCTCGCGGAGCGCGAGCGGCATTGGCAGGTGGAGCATCTCCTCGGGCACACGCTGTTCCGCTCGGCCGCGACGCATCCGACGGTGATCGTCGGCGACTTCAACGACTGGCGGAACACGCTCCACGCCGGCGGGATGGCCGGGGCGGGATTCCGGCAGGTCACCAGCCCCGTTTCGCTTTTCCGCTCCTTCCCTGCCTGGCTGCCGCTCGGATCGCTCGACAAGGCCTTCGTCCGCGGTGGGATCGCCGTCCGTCAGGCCCGGATCGTTCGCACGAGCCTCGCCCGGGTGGCCTCCGATCACCTCCCGCTGGTCATCGACTTCCACCTCGACTCCGGCTGACGCATCCGCGGAGGCTCAAGCCCCGGTGAGCGCCGCGTGGGCGGCTGCCACGGTCGCGTCGATGTCGGCATCGGTGTGGGCCGCGGAGATGAACAGGGCTTCGTACTGGCTGCAGGGGAGGTAGACGCCACGGTTGATCATGCCCCAGAAGAAGCGGCCGTAAGCCTTCGTGTCGCTCATCGACGCGGTCGGCCAGTCGACGACCGGCCGGCTCTCCCCCTGCTGGAAGAACATCGTCATCATGCTGCCGCGGCGCGCGATCCAGACTGGCACCCCGGCGGCGGCCGCCGCGGCGCGGAAGCCCGCTTCGAGGCGGGCGCCGTGCCGCTCGAGGAGCGGGTAGGGGGAATGATCGCTGAGTTCCTCGAGGGTCGCCGATCCGGCGGCCACGGCGAGGGGATTGCCGGCGAGCGTGCCGGCCTGGAACACCTTTCCGGCCGGGAGGACGTTGTCCATGATCTCCCGCCGCCCTCCGTAGGCCCCCAGCGGGAGCCCACCGCCGACGATCTTTCCGAGCGTCGTCAGATCGGGGGTGACGCTGAGGATCTCTTGCGCGCCGCCGTAGGCGAGGCGAAATCCGGTCATCACCTCGTCAAACACCAACAGCGCTCCATGCTTTTCGGTAAGGCGCCGGGCAGCGGCCAGGAAATCGTGCGACGGGACGACGAGCCCCATGTTGCCGACGACCGGCTCGAGGAGGACGGCCGCGATCTCGTCGCCGCGGGCCGCGAACAGGTCTTCAAGAGCCTCTGTGGCGTTGTAGTCCAAGAGGATCGTGTCCTGCGTCGCGCCGGCGGTGACGCCGGGGGAATCGGGGACGCCGAGGGTCGCGGCCGATGATCCGGCGGCAACGAGGAGCGCATCGACATGGCCGTGGTAATTCCCGGCAAACTTGACGATGCCGCTGCGTCCCGTGTAGCCGCGTGCCAGCCGCACGGCGCTCATCGTCGCCTCGGTGCCGGAGCTCACCATCCGCACCTTCTCGATCGACGGCACGGCCGCGATGATCAGCTCCGCCAGATGGCTCTCCCCTTCGGTCGGAGCGCCGTAGCTCGTGCCCCGGGCGAGGGCCCGCTCGATCGCCGCGACGACGCGGGGGTGACGGTGGCCGAGGATCATCGGGCCCCACGAGCCGATGTAGTCGAGATAGCGGTGGCCGTCGATGTCGGTGAGCCACTGGCCATCGGCTCGCTCGAAGAAGATCGGCTCGCCGCCGACTCCGCCGAAGGCCCGCGCTGGGGAATTGACCCCGCCAGGAATGAGGGACCGTGCCCGGGCAAAGGCCTCGTGGCTGCGGGAACGGGATGGCGACGCGGTCATCGGGGATCGGCTCCGGGGGACGGATCGGCAGCGGGCACAGGAGGCTCGTCGGGCTCGTCGAGGAGGGCCCTGACCCGACCGAGAAGGGGCTTTGCGTGGGGGCGGCTGGCGTACGTCTCGATGACGCTCTCGAGGAGGCGGCGGCGCTTGGCGAGGGACTCGGCGGCCGTGGCCGGGGCCGCGGCTGCCTCGGTCCGGAGCGTCTCGGCCTGCGAGAGGATCGCCTCGATCCGGCGCCCGTCTTCCTGCTGTTCGTCGATCGCCAGAGGTGTCAGCCGTGCCATTTGGCGGCGGGCCAACGCGATCCAGAGCGTTGGGTCGTCCTCGATGTCCCCTTCGGGCCTCGGTCCAGCGGGGGACTCTACGTCGGCTTTTGCATAGAGGGTGAGGAGTGCCGTCAGTGCATCGACACAATCGGAGGGGCTCTGCTGTTCGCGGGCCATCGCCGCCCGGTAGTCGCGTTCGACCGGTGAGAGGGGGCGATCGACGCGGACCTTGCGCCGGGCGCGGCGCTCGAGGCGGTCGAGGGCGACCGTCCGCTCGAATCCCGCCACCTCTTCGGCCCGGGGGTCCTGGGGGAAGTCGGTAAGGAAGCGGCGGATGAAAACGTCGGCGTCGCGGAGATCGCCGTCGTCGTCATTGGTCACCGTTTTGATCCGGGCGTAGAGGGTGTCTGCCGTCGGTGGGCTGAGGAGCATCCATCCCCCGCCGAGGACCGTGACCGCGATCGCGATCGCCATCGCCGTCTGCAGCCAGGTCTTCCGCGTCTGGTCGCGGTTTTGGCGATCTCGATCGGCCCTCTCCAGATCGGCCATCGTCGTGTGCCGCCGACGGACGGTGGTGTCGACGCGGGTGGTGGCCGCGGCTTCCGCCGGGGGAAGATCGGTGCGATCGCGACCGATGCCGGCGGTGAGGGCATCGCTCGACACGGGCCGGGGTGCCGGCCGGGGAATAATTTCCTTGCGCGTCCGGCCCGCCTCCGGGGGGCCAGTCGGCGGCGCGGCCGTCACTCCGCTGCCGGGCGTCGGCGTGGCGGCTGTGGGGGACGGCGCAACGGGGCCAGCGGCCCCGAAGACGGTCGTGAAATCGTCCGAACGGCTCTGCTTGTCGGGCCTCAACGGCGTGGCACCGTGGTCGGCGATCACGAGCTTGTCGGCCGCGGGGACGGCGCTGTCGGAATCGGTAACGAACGTTCCGATCGCCGTCAGGAGCCTGGCGAGGGCGAGGGCGCTGCCGGGACGTGCCGCGGGATCTTTCTGGAGCAATCGGTCGATGAGCGTGTCGAGTTCAGGCGGCACGGCGGGCACCGCGGCAGCCACGCGCGGGGCGGGAGTATGCCGCTGCTTCTCGATCACCTCGGTCACCTGACCGCCGCGGAACGGGGGCCGCCCGGCGAGCATTGCATACATCACCAGCCCCAGGGCATAGAGATCGGCGCGATGGTCGACGCCCTGACCGGTCGCCTGTTCCGGGGCCATGTATTCGGCCGTTCCGACGATGTTGCCGTGGGCGGTGTGGGCCGCACCGCCGAACAGCTTGGCGATGCCGAAGTCGGCAAGCTTCACCCCGTCGCCGATCGGCACGCCGTCGGCGAGAAGGATGTTGGAGGGCTTGAGGTCGCGGTGCACGATTCCGTGGTCGTGCGCTAGTTTCAGCGCCTTGGTGACCGCCAAGCCCGTGGCCACGGTCTCCTGCCAGGTGAACCGGCGCCCGCTGCGGAGCTGCTGCTCGATCGTCTTCCCGCGAACCAGTTCCATGGCGAAGTAGGGCTGGTCCCCTTCTTCCCCGAAGGCGAGGAGTTGAACGATGCCGGGGTGGCGCAGATTTTTCAGCGTGTCGATCTCGGCACGGAAGCGCGCCTTAAGGCCTGGGTCGTCGGCGAGGTGGGCCGCCAGCACCTTGACGGCGACGGTGGCGCCTGTGGATGAATCGACGGCTTCGTACACCGCGCCCATGCCGCCGCGGCCGAGCCGGACGCCGATCCTGTACGGTCCGAGTTGGGCTGGTTCCATCGGGCGTGCTGCAACGTGTGAACGGGATCGACCGGGGGGACGCCTGGCCGGGGCCAAGGGCTCTCAGGCCATTGTCGGTCGATCGGCTACAACTGTCGAACCGGTTCTTTCTCGGCCGGCTTCCACCCCTCCTTTCGACAGGTCCATGAGCCATTCCGTTCCCCACGGTTCCTCAGGCCCCGGCGCCACCCGGCTCCTTCCCGCCGACACCAACCAGGCCCGGGGGCTGGCCGAATATGCGATCGACTTCCTCCGTCATCCGCTGCCGCTCGGGAGAAGCACGCTCGATCTCCTCGAGCGGTTTCATGTCGACAGCGTCGGGTGCGGCGTCTCGGCGCTGGCCCGGCGGGCGAATGCCCCGACGGTGTTGCGCAGGGAAGCGCTCGCGTCGCCCCCTGCGCTCGGCAGCCGGGGGGCGATCTGCCTCGGGTGCCGGCGTCCGGTGGCGATCGAGAAGGGGGTGGCGGCCGACGCCTCGGCGGTGCGCGAGTGGGATTCCAACGGCACGAACTTCGGCCACGACGCCGCGAAGGGGCGGACGGCCGGCGAGTTTGGCCACAACGACTTTTACCCCGTGGCGCTGGCGGCGGCGCGCGAGGCAGGGTTTGACGGTGACCAGACCCTCCGCGTCATGCTCCTCATCGACGAGATCCGCGGCCGGCTGGCGGAGGTATTTCCGCTGCGGAAGTACGCCATCGACCATGTCCACCACGGGGCGATCGCCTCGGCGGTGGCCTACGCGGCTGCCGTTGGCGGCGACATCGACGAAATAGAGTCGGCGATTGGCATGGTCGGGGCGCACTACGTCCCCTTCCGGGCGATCCGGGCCGGCCATCAGCTCTCCGACAGCAAGGGCGCCTCGGCGGCCCTGTCGGCGGAGGTGGCGGTGATGTCGGCCAGGCGGTCGCTCGCCGGATTCATCGGGCCGAAGGACATCTTCCGCAACCCGCTGGCGATCTACCGCAAAAACGTCCCCTGCCCCGACGGCCACAGCCCCTTCGACCTCGAGCTCGGGCTCTCCGGAGATGCCTTCGCGATCCACTCGATGCACTTCAAGCTCGGGCTCTACGAGCACCAGTCGGCAGGCGCCCTTCAGGCACTGGTCGACCTCTTCGCCCGGTGCCCGGGGCTGGCCGCCGATCCCGATCGTGTCCGCCGCCTCGAGGTGGCGATCTACGAGCCTGCCTTCTCGATCATCGCCGATCCCGCCAAGCGGACGCCGACGACGCGGCAGTCGGCCGATCACTCGCTCCCCTTCATCGTCGCCCGAACCCTCCTCAAGGCGTGTGACGCGGCGCGCGGCGGCAGCGCGACGCCGGGATGGGACGCGCTCATGCTCCTTCCCGACGACTACGACGCGGAGCGGATCGCCGATCCTGCGATCGCGGCGTTGATCGCAAAGATGGCGATCATTCACGGGGGGCCGGAGTATGACGCCCGTTATCCTGACGGAATCCCCACGAGCCTGACGATCGACCATGCGAGCTTCGGCAGGCTCGAAAGTGGGCTGGTCTGTCATCCCCTCGGCCATGCCCGCTCGGATCAGGCTGCCACGGCGGCCGTGGTCGATCTCAAGTTCGACCGGCTCGTCGCCGGTGCCGTGGAGGATCCGGCGGCGCTCAAGTCGCGCGTCCGGCTGGCGGGGAAGTCGGCTGAAGAAGTTGCGGAGCTGTATGCGTTTCCCATTCACGGGTGTGATCCCGGTTGACAAGCCCCCCGGCATCACGAGCCGGAAGGTGGTCGACATCGTGGGCCGGGCAGCGGGGATGAAGTCTGTCGGTCATGCCGGCACGCTCGACCCGCTCGCCAGCGGCGTCGTCGTCGTCTGCCTGGGGCATGCCACGAAACTCGTCGACTATCTCCACGCGCAGTCCAAGGCCTATGCGGCGACGTTTCTTCTCGGGCGTTCGAGCCCCTCCGACGATTTCGAGACGCCGATCGAGACGGAGCCCGATCCGCGCGTGCCGACCGTCGAGGAGCTCGAGGCCGCGGCCGGGGACTTTCGCGGCGACATCCTGCAGCGGCCCTGCGACTATTCCGCCATTCATGTCGACGGCAAGCGGGCCTATCGATTGGCCCGCAAGGGAAAGCCGGTGGAGATGAAGGCCCGGCCGGTGCGAATCGAGCGGCTGGAGATCACCGACTACCAGTGGCCGCGACTGGCCGTCGAGATCGAGTGTTCGGCTGGCACGTTCATTCGGGCGATCGGACGCGATCTGGCCCTGGCGCTGGGAACCCACGCAGTGATGGAATCGCTCCGCCGGACCCGTGTCGGGCCCTATGGCGTCGACGCCGCCGTCCCGCTTGCCTCGATCGAGCCGGCAACTCTTCCCGGCCTGCTCTTGCCGCCGCTCACCGCCCTCCCCCACCTCCCCCGTGTCACGCTTACCGGTGAGATCCTCGATTCCGCGGTCCGCGGCGGGCTCCTTCCCCCCGACACCGTCGTCGGCGAGAGGGCGGCCGCGGTCGATGGTGACGGCGTGCTTGTCGGCATCCTCGGTCGACTCGGGAACGGAAGCCTGCGGCTGCGCCCCAACTTTCGCGGCCTCGGTTGAGCGGCGTGCGGGAAGTAGCGAGCAACCCATTGGTTGACGCCGCGGCCGGAAGTCCGTGACGATGCCGGGAGGATCGGCGTGCCGAGAAGTTCGAGCGAGGGAGTGTCATGCGAAGCGACGGCGGATGGTGGAGTTTTTTGGGGGGATTCGTGGCGGCCTGCTGCCTCGTCGGTGTGTGGGGCTGCGGCGGCGTGGCCCATGCCGCGCCGCCGGCCGAGTTCTATCTCGCTCCTGACGGCGACGACACGGCCGATGGCCGCCTGGGGAGGCCGGTTGCGTCGCTCCGCCGCGCTCTCGACCTCGTTCGCGACTTGCGGAAGCGACGGGCTTCGCTCACCCCGATCACGATCGAGGTGGCCGACGGACGCTACGAACTCGCCGACACGCTCCTGATCACGGCCGAGGACAGCGGCGGGGAGAAGTCACCGACGATCATCCACGCCGCCGAGGATGCCCATCCCGTTTTCAGTGGTGGTCGGCGGATCACCGGCTGGACGGTGACGGAAGTCGATGGCCGGCCACGCTGGAGCGCCGTCCTCCCCGAGGTGAAGGGGGGAAAGTGGCGGTTCACGCAACTGTTTGTCGATGGCCAGCGCCGATTTCGGCCCACGCTGCCCGCCGAGGGATGGTTCACCGTCCGCGCGGCGTTGCCACCGTCGGACGGCGCCGCGGGGCGGGGGCACGACCGATTCGCGGCTGCCGCAGAGGATGTCTTGCGGGAGTGGAGTCAGCGCGACGCGATCGAAGTCGTGGCCCTGCATCAGTGGTCGATGTCGCGGCTGCGGATCGCGGCGATTGAGGCGGGAGAAGACGCCGGCACGGCGAACGTCCAACTCGTTGGCACGACCTCGAGCATCGATTCCTGGGGGGCCATTGCCACCGGCGCGCGATACCGGCTCGAGAATGTGCGCGAGGCGCTCGGGAGCCCGGGATCGTGGTATCTCGACGTTCCCACCGGCACGCTTACCTACTGCCCCCTCGATGGTGAGGATCCGGAGTCGACCGAGGTCGTGGCGCCGCGGGTCGACACGCTCCTGTCGGTCCGCGGGGAGCCGGTACCGGGGGGGACGGTCGATCATCTCCGTCTCGTCGGGGTGTCGTTCGCGCACGGCAACTGGCCGATGCCCTCGCGCGGCCAGTCAGCGGCCCAGGGGGATCTCAACGTCGGCGCCGCGGTGTCGCTCACCGGCGCGCGGGACGTGCAGCTGATTCGCTGCGGGATCCGCCATGTTGGCCGCTACGGCCTGGCGCTCGGCGTCGGCTGCGGCCGCTGTCTCGTCGATCGCTGCGAGCTGCTCGATCTCGGCGCCGGTGGCGTGATGGTCGGGGCGACGGCGGCGGGGGGGCGTTCGATCGCCCGGGTCACCGAGAACACGATCCGCGACTGCACGATCGCCCACGGCGGCCGCCTCCATCCGGCGGGGATCGGAATCTGGATCGGCATGGCTGACCGGACGACCGTCGAGCGTTGCGAGATCGCCGACTTCACCTACACCGGCGTGTCGGTGGGATGGACCTGGGGCTACGAGCCGAGCACGGCCGAACGCAACCGGATCGCCTCGAACCACATCCATCACCTCGGCCAAGGCGTCCTCTCCGACATGGGGGGCGTCTACACGCTCGGCATCTCTCCCGGCACGATCGTCGAGGGAAATCGGATCCACGACATCGTCAGCCACGATTACGGCGGCTGGGGCCTCTACACCGACGAGGGGTCGAGCGGGATTGTGATGCGCAACAACCTCGTCCACCGCGCCTCGTCCGGGAGTTTTCATCAGCACTACGGCAAGGACAACCGCATCGAAAACAACATCCTCGCCTCGGCCCGCGATTGGCAGTTGCAGCGGACGCGGGTCGAGGACCACGTCAGCTTCCGCTTCGAGCGCAACATCGTCTGGTGGGATTCGGATACGCCCCTGGCGAAGGGTGATTGGAACGACGGTATTGTGGCCCGCGACAACTGCTACTGGCACGATGGCGGCAAGGTGACCTTCCCCGACGGAGAGTCGCTCGCGGCCCGGCAGAAGGCGAAGCGGGAGAGCGGTTCGATCGTCGCCGATCCCGGTTTCGCCGATCCGCAGTCGGGCGACTTCACCCTCCCGGCCGACTCGCCGGTGTGGGATCTCGGCTTCAAGCCGATCGACACCGATTCGATCGGACGAAAGACGCCCCGCGTCGTCTCCCCCGATCTCCCCACGGTTCCCACGCCGTGGCCCGAGGCGCTCGCGCTGGCTGCCGAGCAAGACGCGGCCGCCGCGGCGGAGCCTGCTGTCACGGGAGCGGATGACGAGGCCGAGAACCGCTGACGGCAACTCGGCTTCAGGCGAACGGAGCGATGTCGATCCCAGCAGCGCAGAGCGCCGCGCGGAGGCGCCGGGCGAAGTCGGCGCTTCCCGGGGTGTCGCCGTGGATGCAGGCCGTCGTCGCGGTGACGGGGACCAGCGTCCCCTGACGGGAGGACACGACCCCTTCGCGGATCATCCGCATGAGCCTCGCCGCCGCGGTGTCAGGATCGCTGAGAAGGCTGCCGGCGAGGGTCCGTGGTGTGAGGGTGCCGTCCGATTCATAGGTGCGGTCGGCGAAGACTTCGCTTGCCGTGGCGAGCCTGGCGCGGGCGCCGGCGTCGATCGCGGCACCCCCGGAGAGGGCGACGAGGACGAGCCGAGGGTTGACCTTCGCCACGCCGCGGGCTATTTGATCAGCGACCCTCGTGTCGGTGGCCGCGAGGTTGTAGAGGGCGCCGTGGGGTTTGACGTGGACGACGGCGACCCCCTCCTCGGCGGCAATCCGCACGAGCGCACCGACCTGCTCGGTGCCGAGCCGCGCGCTCTCGTTCGGCTCGAGCGTCATCGTGCGGCGGCCGAAGCCGCTCCGGTCGGGAAAGGCGGGCTGGGCTCCGAGGGCGAGGCCGTGCGCGTTTGCCAGTCGCGCAAGCGCCCGCATCGAGCCCGGATCACCGGCATGGCCGCCGCAGGCGACATTGAGGCTTGAGAGCGACAGCGCGAGGTCGGCATCGGCCT
>CAJAYZ010000783.1 GCA_903949225.1 uncultured Planctomycetaceae bacterium | reverse complement strand
GCGTCCCTGAAAAACAGGGACGCACGCGAATAGGCCCGGTGTGATTCGAACACACGACCAAGGGATTATGAGTCCCCTGCTCTAACCGCTGAGCTACGGGCCCCTCAACACAGCCAGGCGATTATCGTGTGGCGTGGTGGGGCGGGCAACCGCAGACGCCCCGGCCCGTCACCGGCCGGCTTCCCCGCGGCGGCGGTCGGAGGGGGGCTTGTCTGCGGACTTCCGCTGCTTCCGCGAAGTCTGTTTGGCGGCAGGCCAATGCGCCGGCCGGGGCTCGTAGGTCGTCATCGGATCGCTCCAGGGATTGCCACTGAGCGCGCCGAGAATGCAGCAGGCATGGAGCACCACGCCCGGGAGCACGAGCGCACAGTAGCCGGCAACCACGATCACGAACCAGACGATCGCCCGGAAAAACTGCCCCTTGTAGAGCTGCCCCAAGCCGGGCACGAAGAGGCTGAGGATCGCCGCCACCCCCGGATTCCATCGCCGCACTGGGAGGTGATAGATCACGATCCGGTCATCGGCCGGCGGCTCGTCGTCGCGTTCGCTGTCGGCCAAGTCGTTGGCGGCGGCGCTCGCGCGCGGCGCTTCGATGGGAGGGGGCGCGACGGGGGGCGAAGCCTCTGCCGGGCCGGGGGTTTGGTTGGCCGCCGCCCGCTCGGCCGCGAGGCGCTCCACTTCGAGGTCGAGCTTTTTGCGATCGAGGGCGAGGCGTTCCTCCTCGAGCCGCCGCGCCGCCCGCTCGGCGGCGTGCTTGTCGAGGTTTTCCTTCACCTGCGCGAGCAGTCGCCCGCACTCGACGTGCATCCCGAGCGCTGCCAGAAAAAGCCCGCCGAGGGTCAGCCCGAGCGCGAGCCGGGAGTGGGCGATCGCCGTGAACGCGATGCCGAGGGCAGCAAGGAAGGCACCGACCGTGGCGAGCAGATGCCGCGGGGCGAGATGCTCCCAGTCGATCAGCGGAGGCCGCTCGGAGAGCGGATGTGGCGCTGGGCCGCGCGATGACTTTTCGGGATGGAGCGCGGCATCGACGAGGTCGCTGACCGTGCGGGTGATCGTGCCCCCCCACAGCCAGTCGAGCGACCGGGCCGGCAGCCACTCGGGGCTTCCTGTCGACCAGACCAAGTCGTCGGGGGAGAGCCAGCCGCCGCGGGCAAGATCGGCCAAACGCTCCCGCGGCACCGGCCCCTGCCGTCGGCCATCACGGGCGTAATACCAGCGTTCGGTCACGAAAGGCTCTGGAAGAAGGTCATGCGTGGAGAACCGACTCGGTGTTCCCTTCAGCATACCCGTCCGACGTGGTGCCGACTCCCGCGTCGGCTGGGGAAGACGTCTGCCGACCCGGTGGGCGGGGCAGGGGGGCACCGTCCCTCCATGGTAGGCTCTGAGACACTTCGCTCCCCTCTTCCCCCAGGACCCGATCGATGCCCTCGGGCGATGCCACCATCGAAGCTTGGCAGATGCCCGACATCCGGCATCTCTGGGATTCACTCTCCGGCAGCATCGATTGCTACGTCACGGTGATCGATGCCGAGTGCCGTGTCCGCTCGATCAATCAAATTGCGGCCGGCTTCGATCCGACGGGGCTCATCGGCCGCAGTGCCTTCGATTTCATGCCCGACTTCGAGGTAGAACGGGTGCGGCGGTACTACGCCGAGGTGTTCCAGGAGGGACGCAGTGTC
Organism: uncultured Planctomycetaceae bacterium; assembly: GCA_903949225.1. GTDB lineage: Bacteria > Planctomycetota > Planctomycetia > Pirellulales > UBA1268 > QWOP01. The sequence goes on along the minus strand of CAJAYZ010000783.1, from coordinate 3,975 downwards.
GCCTTCGATCTGATCACGATCGCCGAGGACGGAACGCGAATCCCCTATTCGGTGCGGGCCGCGCCGGTGTTCGACGGCGGACGGGTGGTGGCGGCCGTCCTCACCTCACACGATCAGCGGACACTCCTGGCCACCGAGGCGTCGCTCTACGCCGAGCGGCAGGTTCTCCAGAAACTCCTCGAGACCCAGGAGCGGGAACGGCGCGTCGTCTCCTACGAGATCCACGACGGCCTCGCTCAGTACCTCGCGAGCGCCTCGATGCACCTCGAGGCCTTCGGCCATGCGCTCGACTCCGGGAATGGGATGACGCCAGCGGTGCGCCAGGATCTCGCCGAGGCACGGCGCGTGGTCCGAATGGCGATCGACGAGGCGCGCCGGCTCATCAACGGCCTCCGCCCTCCGATGCTCGACGAATTGGGGATCGTCGCTGCCGTCGAATCCCTCGTCGACGAAGTCCGGGCCGGCGGGCTCGTGGTCGACTATCAACACCCCGGGAGCGTGACCGAACTGGGACCCGATGTGGCGACGGCCCTGTTCCGCATCGTTCAGGAATCGCTCTCCAACATCCGCAAGCACGCCGGCGCGACCCACGTGTGCGTGGCGATCGAGCCTCAGGGTGCCGGGGAATTGGCCGTCGAGGTCAGTGACGACGGCGTCGGCTTCGCGCTCGATCGCGTCCCGGCGCGAAGCTTCGGTCTCGAGGGGATCCGGCAACGGGCCCGGCTTTTTGGGCGCGAGGCGCTCATCGAGAGCGTCGCCGGGAAGGGAACGAAGGTCCGTGTCGTCCTGCCGACACGTGGCCCGGGCCGGTGAGCCCGCCGGTCGGCCCGTTCAGGGCAGGATCGTTCCCCCCACCTTCACCTGGAGCTTGCCGACGCATTTCGAGTTTGGCGGGACGTTGACCTTCATGTAGAGGACGCCGTCACGATCGGCGGGGCGCTCGTAGGACGATCCCACCAGGAACGGCTTCGGCGGCTTTTCGGTGCTGCCGGGGGTCGCGGCGGGGATGATCGCCCCCATCACCGCGCCAAACGGGACATTGGGGAGGAGGTCCTTCTCGGGGTTTTCACCGGCCAGGCCATCGGGCCCGGTCGTCAGCGGGGCCGTGGTCAGCTTGTAGTCGCCGCTGACGCGGATCCGGATCGTGCGATCCTTCCCCACGGGGCCAACCTCCTGCCACGACTTGCCGGCATCGAGGTCGAAGTCGATCTCGCTGGCATCGAGGCTCTGAGCGGCGAGCTTCTCGAGCTTGGCCTTGATCGGCTCGTTTTGCGGATAGAGCTTCTGGAGCGCCTCGAGGATCGTGCGGGCGCGGTCGTAGGAGCCGGCATCCTCGTACGACTTGATCAGTTGCTCGGTGTCCTTGAGGAACGAATCCTTCACCTTCTCCATCTTGGAGTCGAGTTTCTTGACCTCCGGGTTGGCTTTTGGCCGCCCCTTGGCGGCCGGCTGCGCGGCCGCAGTCCCTACGAGCACGGCCAGCGCGCACCAGCCGGCAGCGACACCGTGCCGAAGGAAAAGACCTTGGAAGGATGAGCCACGACCCGCCATGATGATCCCCCTGAAATCGCTGATGCCCCGGACAGCGCTCCCGGGTTCTCCGGTCAAGCTGCCGTCCCTCGTTCCCCCGGGACGACCAGACGTCCCGACTGCCCCGCGGAAGAGGTGACCATGGACGCCGGCCACCTATCGGGCCGCCCGCGCGCATGTTTCACCTCTCTTGGTGTTGTACCCCGTTCCTCGCGTGGGTTCTATTCCCGTGCTCCGCGCCGCCGGAGAGAAGCGGGCGGCGCGGGTCGCCCGGCCGGGATAGGGGAGCGTCACGGGCGACGATCATGGCCCCGAGCCCTGCGTCGCAGATCACAGGGCACACGTCACGGGGCCGATTCGGCTGCCGGCACCGGGGGGGCGATCGGGAGGATCGCCGGGGGAATGATCGCGGGGATCGGCGCCCCCTCCGCCGGTGTCTCGCCCGCTGGCGACGGCCCGATCGACTTGAGCAAACGGAAGAACTCGCTGTCGGTCGTGAGCACGAGCGTGGCGTCGCGGTCGAGGGTTTCGCGGTAGGTGTCGAGGGTCTTCACGAAGCGGTAGAAATCGGCGGCCTTGGGGCTCGATCCGTAGGCCGAGGCGTAGGTCTCAGAAGCCTTCGCGTCGGCCTCGCCCATGATCTCCTGAACCTTGAGATAGGCCTCTGACTCGATCTTCTGCAGGTCTTTTTCCTTCTTCCCCTCGATCTTCGCCGCCTCGCCGGCCCCCTGCGACCGGAACCGCTCGGCGATCTGCATCCGCTCCGACGACATCCGGTCGTAGATCTTCTCGATCACGCCGGACTTGTAATTGAGCCGCTTGATCCGGACGTCGAGGAGCTCGATCCCCCACAGCGTCACCTTCGGCTGCGCGGCGGCGAGGATCTCCTTCTCGAGGGCCCGCCTGCCGAACTGGATCGGCGGGAGCGAGGAGATCGAGACGCCCGTCTCCTCGATCGTGTCGTCCTTTTCGGCGACCCGCTCCTTGTCGGAGCGGACCACCTCGATGAGATCGTGGCGGGCGACGACGTTCCGCGTCTCGCTGCCGAGGATGTCGTCGAGCCGGGAGATGGCGCTGCGCTCGTCGCGCAGGCTCTGGAAATACTTGAGCGGGTCGGCGATCCGCCAGCGGGCGAAGGTGTCGACGACGACGAACAGCTTGTCGCGCGTCGTCATCTCGCTCGGCGGGCCGTCCCACTCGAGGATCCGCTTCTCGAAGCGGTTCACCGTCTGGATCATCGGCAGCTTGAAGTGAAGGCCAGCGCCGTTCGGGCCGTCGTGGGCGTTGATCGCCGTGCCGACCGGCCTGCCGAATTGCGTGATGATCACCTGCTCGGTCTGGTCGACGGTGTAGGCGCCGCCGAGGAACACCGCGCCGATCGCCAGCAGCGCGATCAGACCCAGCGGCGACACGACGAGCCCTGAGAGCCAACGGCCCACTTGGAGGAGCGGATGATTGATCGGGAGCGGGCTCATGGTGTGTCGTTCCCCGTCGTGGTGCCCTGGCGCCGGCGGGCCGGGAGTGGACGGGCCGGATCGGCTTCAGGTTGGCGGAGGTTCATCAGCGGAAGGAATTGCCGCGCGTCGGCGTCGAGGATGATCTTTCCTCCCAGCCGCGGGATCACCTCGGAGAGGGCCTCGAGGTAGAGCCGCTGCCGCGTCACCTCGGGGGCCTTCTCGTATTCGGCCAGTTGCTTGCGGAAGCGGGCGACGTCGCCCTCCGCCTCGTTGACGCGCTTGAGGGCGTAGCCCTCGGCCTCGCTCACCTTCCGCGTTGCCTCGCCGCTGGCCCGGGGGACGACCTTGTTGTATTCCCCGTTGGCTTGATTGATCGTCTGCTCGCGCTCCTGCTGGGCGCGGTTGACCTCCTCGAAGGCTCCCTGGACGCGGGCCGGCGGGTGGACGCTCTTGAGTTGCACCTGCTGGACACGCATCCCCATCTCGAGCTCCCGGACGAGTTCGGTGAGCTTTTGAATAGCCTCGTTCTCGATCCCCTGCCGACCGACGGTGAGCACTTCGTCGACGGTCCGGTCGCCGATCACTTCGCGCATCACGCTCTCGGAGAGGTCGCGGAGCGTCGGGCCCGGCTCGCGGTTGTTGAACAGCCACTCCGCCGGGTCGCTGATCTCGTACTGCACGACCCACTCGACATGCGCGGCGTTGAGGTCGCCTGTCACCATGTCGCTCTCACGGGCGGTCTCGCTCGACACCTGATCGGGGTTGCTGCCGCCGACGGTGCCGAAGCCAAACTCCATCTTCAGCTGCCGCTTCACCGGCACGATCGTCACCCGGTCGATCCCGAAGGGGAGCTTGAAGCGCAGCCCCGGGTCGACGGTCTTGATCACCTTGCCGAAGCGCTGCACGACGCCGACGCTCTCCGGACCGACGGTGTAGACCATCCCGAAAAGTCCACTGACCAGGGCGAAGAGGAGGACCGCGGCCAGCG
>CAJAYZ010000782.1 GCA_903949225.1 uncultured Planctomycetaceae bacterium | reverse complement strand
CGCACTCGCGACCGCCTCGTGCGGTCGGGCCAGCACTTTATCCACAGCCTGCTAGGGGCCGAAGGAGATCAGGCCCCGGTCGGCATCACAAGGCCGCGGATGAGGAGATCGTCGCCGAGGGGAGTGATGGCCTCGACGACGATCCGCTGGGCCTTGTCGACGATCCATGCCCCTTCTCCGCCGATGGCAGCCGGTGATCGCTGCCCGCCGATGAGCTTCGGGGCCACGAAGGCCCATGCCTCATCGATGAGGCCGCCGTCGCGGAGGCTCCCGAAGATCCCGGAGCCCCCTTCGACGAGGAGGTTGGTGAGTCGTTGCCCGCCGAGGTGCCCCAGAAGCGACGCCAGCCGTGCCTCGCGGTCGGTCTCCCCGCCGCGCCAGATCCGGCACCCGAGCGAACGGAGCGTCGCCACCCGGTGCTCCGGGGCATCAGGGCCGACGGCGACAAGGATCGGCACCTCGCGGGCAGTCTGGACAAGTCGGCTCCCTGGAGGAAGCCGGGCCGCGGAGTCGACCACCACCCGGAGCGGCACGCGGCGCCCCGGAGGCCTGGCCGTGAGGAGCGGATCGTCGGCCAGAGCGGTGCCGATGCCGACGAGGATGGCGTCCATTCGGCCGCGAAGCTCATGAACGACGTTCCGCGACACCTCTCCCGAGATCCAGTTCGAGGCCCCGCTGGCTGCCGCGATCCGACCATCGAGGCTCATCGCCCACTTGGCGATCACCCACGGTCGGCCCGAGGTGACGAGGCGGCGAAACGGCGCGGTGAGACGCTCGGCCTCAGCTGAAAGAATCCCACTCTCGACCTCAATGCCGGCGGCACGCAGGCTCGCGATTCCCCCGCCGGCAACTGCCGGGAAGGGATCGCCCGCGCCGACAACCACCCGGCGGATCCCGGCGGCGATCACCGCATCGGTGCAGGGGGGAGTCTTGCCGTGGTGGCAGCAGGGCTCGAGCGTCACCACGAGCGTGCCACCGTGGGCCAACTCACCCGCGGCCTCGAGCGCCACGACTTCGGCGTGCGGGCCGCCGTAGCGTGCATGCCATCCCTCGCCGACGACGCGGCCGTCCGCCGTGAGCACGACCGCGCCGACCTGGGGATTCGGTTCCACGAATCCTTCACCGCGGCGGGCCAGTTCGATGGCCCGCCCCATCGCCAAGACCTCGCCGTCCATGTCAGCTGCCAGGGGTCCAGATGGCCTTCTTCTCCCCTTGGGGCGGAGCCTGACCGCCACCTCCCGGGGTCCAGATCCCACCGGCAGGCGCCGTCTGCGCGGCCCCCGCGCTGGGCGATCCGGAGCCACCGAGCGTGGTCGCGGCGCCGCCGCCGGCCCGGGCCGCGGCCAGACCGGGGAGATCAATGCCCGCCTCCATGAGGACCTCCGCGACCGCCTCCATGATCCGGGCGTCGCGCGAGTGTTCGCGGCGGAGATGATCGAGGAGCCGCATCGTCTCGGCCTGATCGCCACGCTGGAGTCGGATTCTCAACTCGGTGACGTCGATCATGCCGTCGTTGGCCTTGAGCTCGGCGACGATCGCTCGCAATTCGGCGATGATCTCGAGCTTGCGGACGCTCCCCTGAGCCCGCTCCTCGAGAAACGAGAGGGCCTCCCAGCGTTCTTCCGGCGCCGCGTCGGGGCGGGCGAGGATCGCCGTGGCAGCCCGCTCGGCGGCGAGGTCGAATCCGGCATCCGCCGCCATCAGGAACAGCCCGCGCAGCTCGGCCGCGTCGAGCCCCTCGAGGGCCACGCGGTGCCAGCGCATCGGCGGCACCTCCTCGAGCGGGTTGGTCGAGGCGATCGGCGCGGCGGCCCGGAGGCCGAGCTTTTCCCGCATCCT
>CAJAYZ010000781.1 GCA_903949225.1 uncultured Planctomycetaceae bacterium | reverse complement strand
GTCGACATCGATCGGGAGAAGGTCAAGGCGCAGGGGATTGACCTCGCCGAGGTCAACGCGGCGCTGCAGGTCTATCTCGGCAGCGCCTACGTCAACGATTGGACCGCTTTCGGACGCAACTGGCCGGTGCTCGTCCAGGCCGACCGCGACTTCCGGATGCGGCGCGAGGACATCAGCCGGCTCGAGGTCCGAAACTCCGCCGGTGAGATGGTGCCGCTCTCGACGCTCGTCACCGTCACCGACTCGAGCGGCCCGGCGGTCGTCAACCACTTCAACCTCCTCCCCTCGGCCGACATCAACGGCTCGACGTTGCCGGGGACGAGCTCCGGCGACGCGATCGCCCTCATGGAAGCGCTCGCTTCGCCGCCGCCGGAGGGGCAGGGGATCCTTCCTCCGGGGATGGAGTTTGCCTGGACGGAGCTGTCGCTCCAGCAGATCCTCGCCGGCAACACGGCGGGCATCGTCTTCGCCCTCGGGACGGTGTTCGTGTTCCTCGTCCTCGCGGCGCAGTACGAGAGCTGGTCGTTGCCGCTGGCGATCATTCTCATCGTGCCGATGTGCCTCCTGGCGGCGATCGCGGGGGTGTGGATCGCCGGCCTCGACAACTCGATCTTCACGCAGATCGGGCTGGTGGTCCTCGTGGGATTGGCGGCGAAGAACGCGATCCTAATCGTCGAGTTCGCCAAGCAGCAGCAGGACGCTGGCCTGCCGCTTTCCGAGGCGGTGCTGACGGCGGCCCGGATGCGGTTGCGGCCGATCCTCATGACATCCCTGGCCTTTATCCTCGGCGTCGTGCCCCTCGTCCTTGGCCGCGGTGCCGGGGCCGAGATGCGGGTGGCGCTGGGGACGGCGGTGTTCTCCGGGATGCTCGGGGTAACCGTCTTCGGGATCTTCTTCACGCCGGTCTTCTACTCGCTCATCATGGGGTGGGGGAGGGAGCGGAATCTTGACCGCCCCGGCGCCCAGCCCGTACCCTCGACACGCCCCTGAGCCCCGCATTTTGCTCGCCCCGACCACCCGTTCCCACCGTCCGGAGCCTCGACTCATGCCCCGTTCTTGTCCCTGTCTTCCCCTCGCCTCGCTCCTCGCGCTCGCCGTCGGTGGCACGCTCTTCACCGGCACCGTCCGGGGTGAAGACTGGCCGACGTTCCGAGGCGCTTCCCGCACCGCCGTGGCTCCCGACACGAATCTCCTCGAGTCGTGGCCGGAGGGGGGGCCGAAGCTCCTCTGGAAGGCGGTCGGCGCCGGCCGCGGCTACGCCACCCCGGCGATCGCCGGCTCGCGGATCATCACCCTCGGCGACGGCCTCTCCACCACCGGCGACGACAAGGACGAATACCTCACCTGCTACGACCGGGAGTCGGGGAAGCAGCTCTGGAAGACGAAGACCGGCCAGGCCTGGAACGAGGGGCCGGAGTCGTGGCAGAGCTCGCGGAGCACGCCGACGGTCGACGGCGATCTCGTCTCCGTGATCACGCCGCAGGGGCAGCTCATCTGCTGCCAAGTGGCCGACGGCAAGGAGACCTTCCGCATCGATCTCAAGGCCGCCTTCGGCGGTAAGAAGGGGGATGGCTGGGGCTACAGCGAGTCGCCGCTGGTCGATGGCGACCGTCTCATCGTCACCCCGGGCGGCGACGACGCGATGATGGTCGCGCTCGACAAGAAGACGGGCAAGGAGATCTGGAAGTGCCCGATGAAGGATTGCCGCGGCGCCGGCCACTCCTCGATCGTGATTTCGAAGGTGGGAAATCGGAAGGTCTACGTGCAGACCACCGCCAGTGGCGCCGTCGGCGTCGATGCCGCCAGCGGCAAGCTCCTCTGGAGCTTCCCGATCGACCAGACGACCGCCGTCATCCCCACCCCGATCGTCCGCGGCGACCTCGTCTTCTTCTCGGCCGGCTACCGCCGCGGCGGCGCGCTGCTCAAGCAGGTGGCCACGGCCGACGGGGTGAAGATGGAGGAGATCTACGGCCTGAAGCAGGATCTCGCCAACAAGCACGGCGGCCTCGTCCTCGTCGGTGACCACATCTACGGCGACTCCGACGACCAGGGGATCCCGTTTTGCGCCGAGCTGATGACCGGCAAGATCGTCTGGAAGGAACGCGGCACTGGCAAGGGCTCGATCGCCGTGGCGGCCGGCGACGGCCACGTCTATCTCCGCTTTCAGGACGGCATCCTGGCGCTGGTGAAGGCCGATCCGGCCGGCTACAAGGAAGTGAGCACGTTCAAGATCCCCGACAGCGACGCCCGCCCGAGCTGGGCGCATCCGGTGATCCTCGACGGCAAGCTCTACCTCCGCGAGCAGGACGCGATCCTCTGCTACGACATCACGGCGAAGTGATCAGAAGAATCATCGCTGCAAAGCACGACCCCCGGGGCGCGGGCGCCCCGGGGGTTTTTTTATGCGCGGTGGGGCACCCTCAACTCAACGGCACTGGCGCACCGTCATCGCCGACGGAACCGCGTCGGGCCGACTCCCGAAAGCGCTTCAGACTCGAGCCTGGCTTCGGGGTCGCCCGTGCCCCGTCGCCGGACGTTTGCTCCGGCCCTCCGGGGCCTCCGCTCACTCGGAGCCTGCTGCGCTGCGCCATCCATGGCTCCGCTTGCATCCTACGCCGGCTCACGGAGCACGGGCGACCCCTCGATGAGCTTGCAATGGCTCGGGGGGAGTGAATCGGCGCTGACAGCGGCTCCCGTTTGAAATGAAAAAAACCGGCCGTCCGCACGGGGCGGACGGCCGGTTCGTTTGATGGCAGGCGACTCGGCCAGGATCATTCCTCGGCGTGGTCGACACACTTGTAGAGGAGGCTGCCGACGATGCCGCCGAGGATCGGCGCCACCCAGAAGAGCCACAACTGCTGCGCCGCCCAGCCGCCGACGAAGAAGGCGGTGGCGAGGCTGCGGGCCGGGTTCACCGAGGTGTTGGTCACCTGGATGCTGATCAGGTGGATGAGCGTCAGGCAGAGGCCGATGGCGATCGGGGCGATCGTCGTCCCCGACTGCTTGTCGGTGGCACCGTGGATCACGAACAGGAAGAACGCCGTGAGGACAAACTCGGCGATGAAGCAGGCGGCCAGCGAGTAGCCGCCGGGGGAGTGCTCACCGTAGCCGTTGGAGGCGAAGCCGCCGTCCATCGAGAAGCCCGGGGCGCCGCGAGCGATCATGTAGAGCACGCCAGCGCCGGCAAGGCCACCGAGGCACTGCGCGACGACGTAACCGAGGACATCCTTGGCGGGGAAGCGGCCGCTAGCGGCGAGACCGGCGGTGACGGCCGGGTTCAAGTGGCAGCCGGAGATGTGGCCGATGGCGACGGCCATCGAGAGGACGGTGAGCCCGAAGGCGAGCGAGACCCCGAGGTAGCCGATACCGACGTCGGGAAGGCCGGCGGCGATCACGGCACTGCCGCAGCCCCCCAGCACCAGCCAGAATGTCCCGATCGCCTCGGCGAGCAACTTGCGCATACGTATGCAACTCCAGAAGGAAGAAATCGACAGGATGAACAGGGAATCCCCCGGAGGAAATCCGGGAGAGTGAGGGAACACGGTATCGGGGGGGGGCGGAGAGGGTCAACCTGAAACTGCCGGGGGAAGCCCCGAGGTGCCGGGGGAAGCCCCGAAGTGCCAGGGGAAGCCCGGAGCGTCGGCTGGCCCAAGCGCCGGCCGTTTCACCACATCTTGAAGAGGATGCCGACCCGGTTGCCGATCAGGAGCGTGCCGATGACCACCGCCGTGATCACCGTCACCATCACCCCGGCGCTAGCGATGTCGAGGGCATCGCGGACGTACGGGTCGAACTCCCGCGTCACCGCCTTGGCGAGCATCTCGATCGAGGTGTTGAGGACCTCGGCGGCAAGGACGGCGCCGATCGCCCCGGCCAGAACGCACCACTCGATGAGCGAGACGCGGAGCACCGCCGCGAGGGCGAGGGTGCCGAGGGCCGCGGGGATGTGAACGGCGAAGCTCGACTGACCCGGGACGGCCCGGGCGATACCCCGGAAGGCGTCGCCAAACTTATCGATGAAGGTCCGCGGTCGGGCCACGATCAACCGACCTTCACGTACGGGTCGCCCTTCTTCCAGTTGCACGGGCAGAGCTCGTCGCTCTGGAGGGCGTCGAGGACGCGGATCACCTCGGCGACGTTTCGCCCCACCCGCCCTTGGTTGACGTCGACCCACTGGATGACGCCGTTGGGGTCGACGATGAACGTGGCCCGCAGGCAGTAGCCCTCGGTCTTCTCGAGGATGCCGAGCGCCGGGGCGAGGAGTTGGGCGGCGACGAGCGGGTAGCCGAGGTTGTGGAGATCGGGATGCGACTTCCGCCAAGCGAGATGCGACCACTCGTTGTCGGTGCTGCCGCCGACGACGGCACAGTCGCGGTCGGCGAAGGCCTTGAGCTGCTTGTTGAACTCCGCCAGCTCCGTCGGGCAGACGAAGGTGAAGTCCTTGGGATAGAAGAAGTAGACCACCCACTTGCCGGCGTAATCGGTGTTCTTCACCAGCTTCAGGTCGTCCTTGCCGGTGCCGACACAGGCCTGGGCGGTGAACTGGGGGAAGTGGTCGCCGACGGTCAGCATGGGGGGGCTCCTGGGCGCGCTTGAATGGACGCGGTGGATTACTTGAGGTCTCGAGCGCAAGAGTTTACGGGGGCCGACCGGGCTGTTCAAACGCCTCCGGCGGCCGTTGACCTCGGGGCCATGCCATACTCTCTCCTGCTGCGCCCCCGGACAGTGGAGGCGATGCCACCTCGAGGAAGAGTCCGACGGTGCTTTTCCGGCGGCCGACGAGCCATGCACGACCCCCAGCCAGACGCCTCATCCTGCCGGATCGAGACCGATCCGCTCTCCGGCCGGGCCGTGTTTGTCGCCCCGGCGCGGGCGGAACGCCCCCGGGAGGAGTCACTTGCCGCCTGCCCGTTCTGTGCGGGGAACGAAGCCCTCACCCCCCACGAGGTGCTCCGCAGCCCCGCCGACCGGGTGCTCCCTTGGCTGGCGCGGATCATTCCCAATCGCTATCCGGTCGTCGTCGATCGTCGCCACCACCCCCCGGAAGGGCTTGCGGACGGCCTTGCGGCCGGCTCGACGGCTGGCCCGCCCCGGCCGGCCCATGGGATCCACGACGTGGTCGTCGAGTCACCGCGGCACGATACTTCGATCCTCGAGATCGATCCCCGAACCTGGCGGGCTTCGTGGCAGCTTGTCCGGGATCGCCTGGGGCAGCTGTCCGAGCGCGACGATCTCGCCTGGGGAATGGTGTTCAAAAACTCGGGCCCTGCTGCCGGGGCCTCGCTCGACCACATCCACAGTCAATTGGTGGCCCTCGACTTCGTACCGCCGGTGATCCTGGCGAAGCTTGCCGGCGGCGGGGATCCGTTTGCGGGCATCCTCTGTGAGGCGGAGATCGAGCGGCGCGTCGTGGCCACCACGGCTGATCTCGTGGCCCTCGTTCCGCCAGCTCCACGGCAGCCCCTCGAGACCTGGATCCTCCCGCGGCAGCCCTCGCCCTGGTTCCATGCTGCCGGGCCGGAGGTCGCCGCCGGGCTCGCCGATCTCATCCGCGAGGTCGTGGCCCGCATCGAGCGGGCGGCACCCGGAGCGGAGTTCAACTGGTGGCTCCATCAGGCCCCGTTCTCCCCGCGCTCCGAGCGGGCGGGGACGCTGCCGCCGGGGGGGCGCGTCTGGGCAGGGGATGTGCCGGCGGGCTGGCGGTGGCACGTCGAGATCGTGCCGCGGATCTCTCCCCTGGCCGGCTTCGAGCTGGGGATCGGATGCCACATCTCGGTCATGTCGCCGGAGGAGTCGGCGCGGCGTCTGCGGGCCGACTGATCGAACCGGCAATCTTCACGCACCTCCGACCCGACCGAAGTCTGCGGAGGATTTTCAGCGGGGCCGGTTTGCAGCGGCGGGGGGCGGTGATGGAGAATCGAATCCTCCCGCCCCTCTCTCCCACCTGTCCCCGCCCGCGCGTTGCCCTTCGCCTACGACTCGCGACGCGTCCCTGTGCTGCCTGCCGCGATCGAACCAGGGCGGCGTGGCCCGATCGATGGGCTCGCTGCCGAAGGCCGTCTCCACTTCCCCGTCAGCGCTGTCTGGCACCGGTTCGGCCATCCCCTCTGCCGTCGAGGCCCTCATGCCCCCCGCTGTCCGGTTCGTCTTCGTGATCCACGACCATCAGCCGATCGGCAATTTCGACGGCGTCTTCGAACAAGCCTGGAAGGATGCCTACCAGCCGCTCCTCGATCTCCTCCAGCGCCACCCCGGCATCCGCGTCGCCATCCACACCAGCGGCCCGCTCGCCGAATGGCTCGACGCCCACCATCCGGAGTATCTCGACCAGCTCGCGCGCCTCGCCGACGAACGCCAGATCGAGATTGTCGGTGGGGCGTTCTACGAGCCGGTCCTGGCGATGCTCCCTCCGCGCGACCGCGTCAGCCAGATCCGCCGCTACACATCGTGGCTCGAGCGCCGTCTGAAGACGCGCGTCAGCGGGATGTGGCTGGCCGAGCGGGTGTGGGATCCCGGCATGGCCGCCGATCTCGCCCGGGCCGGGGTCGAGTGGACGATCCTCGACGACACCCACTTCAAAGCCGCGGGGCTCGCCGAAAATCAGCTCGATCGCCACTGGCTCACCGAAGGGGATGGGGCGACGCTCGCGGTCTTCCCGGTGAGCGAGCGGCTCCGGTATGTGATCCCCTTCGGAACCCCGGAGGAGGCGATCGATCACCTCCGCAGCCTCGCCGCCCGGCGCCACGGGAGCTTGGCGGTGTTCGGCGACGACGGGGAGAAGTTCGGCGTCTGGCCAGACACCCACCGCACCTGCTTCGAGGAGGGATGGCTCGAGCGGCTGTTCACGCTCCTCGAGGCAAGCGCCGACTGGGTGGAGATGTGCCTCCCTTCAGAGGTTGTCCGCCAAGTGCCGCCGGCCGGGACCGTGTGGCTGCCCGAATGCAGCTACCGCGAGATGACCGAGTGGGTCCTGCCGCCGGAGGCGCAAGAAGCTTGCGTCCGGGCCCGCGTCGGCGCCGGGGCCGATCCGCGGCTGGCGGCCGTGGCCCCGTTCATCCGCGGGGGAAGCTGGCGCAACTTCCGCCTCCGCTACCCCGAGGCCAACGAGATGTACGCCCGGGCGATGGCGGTGAGCGAGCGGCTCGAGGGGATGCGCGGCGCGGGGGATGCCGATCCCGATTTCCTCGAGCAGGCGACGACGGCGCTCCACCGCGGGCAGTGCAACTGCGCTTACTGGCACGGGGCCTTCGGGGGCATCTACCTCCCCCACCTCCGCAACGCCGTCTACGGCCAGCTCATCGAGGCCGACACGCTCCTCGACCGGGCCCGGCCCAACGCGGAGCGGACGGGGATCGAGGCGATTGTGCGCGACTGGGATTTCGACGGCCGCACGGAGATCCGCGTCTCGAACGGCCCGTTCGACGCCTGGTTCGCGCCGGCGCGGGGGGGAATCCTCTACGAGTTCGATCTCCGCGCCCAGCGCCACAACCTCCTCGCCACGCTCGACCGTCGTCCGGAGGCCTATCACGCCGAGGTCCTCGCCGGTCCCGGCGTGGCCCGGAGCATCATCGATGCCTCGCAGCCGGCGAAGTTCAAGGAGGAGGGGCTCGAGCGCTTCGTCCGACACGATCCCTCGCGGCGGAAGATGCTCGTCGACCATTTCTGGGACGTCGAGGTCGATCCGGCAGCGGTGGCCGACGGCACGGCGATGGAACGCGGCGACTTCGCCACGGGAGCCTACGAGGCCGCGGTGCGACAGAGCGACAGTCGGGTCGAGGTGGTGCTGGCCCGGGCCGGCAATGCCTGGGGGATTCCGTTCACGCTCGGCAAGACGGTGGCGCTGGCCGCTGGCGGGCGGACGATCGACATCGCCTACCGGATCGAGGGGCTCCCCCCAGGCTTCCGCCAGCACCTTGCGGTGGAGTTCAATTTTGCCGGGATGCCCGCCGACGCGTCGGGGCGCTGCTTTCGCGACGGAGCAGGCCGGCCCCTCGGCCACCTCGGCACCCGTCTCGATCTCGCCGGCGCGACCACAATCGGGCTGGTCGATGACTGGGTCGATATCGACGTCAGGCTCACGGTGTCGGGGACTCCGCCGGAGGGGATCTGGGCGTTTCCGATCCGCACAGTGAGCCAGTCGGAGGGGGGCTTCGAGTCGGTTCACCAATCGGTCGTCGTCATGCCCCACTGGATCGTGGAAGGGGATGATGCGGGGGTGTGGGAGACGACGCTCCGGCTTTCCATCGAGCGCCTCTCCGCGTCGGGCTGAGCGTGGCGGGCTGAGCGTGGCGGGCTGAGCGTGGCGGATCAGCCGCGCGCGAGCCCGAGCCAGTCGAGCGGCGGGACGGTGACGCTGGCGGCGTGGGGAAGCACGGCGACCGCGATCCGAGGAAGGTGACGGATGATCTCATCGGCCCCGTCACGGGCGATCCGGCGCGGAGCGGTGGGGAGGTCTTGGTCGGAGAGGCTGTCGGCATCGATCTGGGAAAGGACCACCGCAGCGATCTCCAGCCCGCGCGCCTCGGCCGCGAAGCAGGTGGCGAGCACCCGGCCGACGCAGCCGAGCCGACCGCTGTCGACCACGATCAGCGGCAGTCCCAGGTCGGCGGCGAGGTCGGCATTGAGGAGGCGGTCGGTGAGGGGGGAGAAGAGCCCTCCGGCCCCTTCCACGATCAGGCAGTCGCTCGTCTTTGTCCACTCGAGCACCCCCTCGCGAAGGAGCGTCTCGTCGATCACCCGCCCTTCGGCTCTGGCAGCGTGGTGGGGGGCAAGCGGGAGGGCGAAGGATTGCGGGCAGACGGCTGACAAGGTCCGTGGCCGGCCGGCCGCCTCCCAGAGGGTTTGGGCATCCTGGGGCCCCCCGGCAACGACACCACTGGCGACCG
>CAJAYZ010000780.1 GCA_903949225.1 uncultured Planctomycetaceae bacterium | reverse complement strand
CGGGCCTGCAGCCAGCGCCGACCTTGGCGCGACTGTGCCCCTCGAAGCAGCCATCGACGCGTCCGTCGAATCGAATGCGGTCGGCCCGTTGGCCCCGGTCTGCTCCGATGCCGATTTTCTCCGCCGTGTCTCGATCGATCTCGTCGGCGCGATCCCTCCGGTCGACCGTGTCCGCGCGTTTCTCGCCGACCCGAGCCCCGACAAGCGTGCCCGTCTGATCGATGAACTCCTCGCGGCGCCGGCCCATGCCCGGCATTTCGCGCTCCTCCTCGACGGCATGCTCCTGGAGCGGAAAACTCCGGCCGCCGACATAACGGCGGCGTGGCGCGAGTTTCTCATGACGGCATTGGCGGCCGATCGCCCGCTCGATCAGGTCTGCGGCGACTGCCTCGCCGCCGACGGCGCCGATCCGGCGACCCGTCCGGCCGCGGCCTTCTTCTTCGCCCGGGAGGCGGAGCCGGTGCAGATGACCCGCTCGATCGGGCGGATCTTCTTCGGCCGCGATCTCCAATGTGCCCAGTGCCACGATCATCCCAACAACGCCGACATCCATCAGGCCGACTTTTACGGCCTCAATGCCTTCGTCGCGCGGACGAGCCTGTTCAGGGCGGAGGGAGATCCCAAGCCGTTCCTCGGCGAGAAGGCCGACGGCGAGGTCGAGTACATGTCGGTGTTCACCAAAGAAGGCCAGAAGGGGGTACGGCCGCGCGTTCCGTTCGGCGTCACCCTCGCGCTCGAGCCACTCCCCGAGGTAGGAGACGACTACACGACGGCCCCGGCGAAGAACGTCCGCGGCGTCCCGGTGCATAGCCGGCGGCGTGCGCTTGCGCGGATGCTCGCTGACAGCGTCGAGTTCCGTCGCACGATGGCCAATCGGCTCTGGGCCACGATGAACGGCCGCGGCCTTGTCCACCCGCTCGACGGCCTCGATCCCGACAACGCCCCGACCAACCCTGACCTCCTCGCGCTCCTCACCGACTCGCTCCGGGAAAACGGCTTTCATCTTCGGCCGCTGCTCCGCGGCATCGCCCTCTCCCGCACCTATCAGCGAAGCGTCGAGCCGCCGGCGCTTTCCGCCGATGCCTTGTCGGGGGTTCCCTCGCTCATCGAGCAGCTCACGGCCTTGCGTCCCCAGCAGGAAGGGGCGATCGCTCCGCTCGAAGTCGCCGCCAAAGAGGCGGAGGCCCGGTTCGCGGCGATCCTCGCGGCCGACAGTCAGGTACTCGGCGAGATGCCGCCGCTCCTCGAGGCACGCAACAAGGCCCGCGGCGTGGCTGATAGCGCCGCCGCGGCCAAGAAGGCCGCCGAGGAGGAGCTCGCCAAGAAGGTCGCCCAGGCCGATTCGCTCGCTGCCGCTGCCGCGAAAGCAGGGGAGGCAGCGGCCCTCCTTGCCGATGACAAGGTGCTCGCTGGCGCCGCGGCGATCGTTGCCGCCCGGTCGGCCGAGTTCGCCGCCACCGTCGAGGCCGCGAGGGGAGTCGTCGCCGCCAAGACAGGCGAACACGATGCCGCCCAGGCGAGC
This sequence comes from uncultured Planctomycetaceae bacterium, assembly GCA_903949225.1. Lineage (GTDB taxonomy): Bacteria > Planctomycetota > Planctomycetia > Pirellulales > UBA1268 > QWOP01. The sequence continues at coordinate 2,886 of CAJAYZ010000780.1, read as the reverse complement.
CTCGTGGCCGCCCGCCAGGCCTGCGAGGCAGTGACGGCAAAGCGTCCGGCGGCCGACGCGATCGTGGCTGCCGATCAGGCCGCGATCGCCGCCCGCAGCGCCCGCCAGGAAGCGGGCTTCGCCGTGGCCCGCACCGATCTCCGCCTCGACCTCGCCCGCGATCTTCTCCGTCACAGTGACCTCACCGCCACCGATCCGGCGGCAGCCGCCGCTCTCCACGCCTCGATCGTCGATCGCTGGACGGCGCTCGGGCAGATGGCGAGGCTTCGCCCCCTCTCCCCGGAGCAGCTCGCCTTCTCCCTTCTCACGGCGAGCGGCTCGATGCAGTCATTCCAAGCCGCCGCCGAGGCGAAGGTGGAGAAGGAGCCTCCCGAAGTGCTCAAGAACGCGGCCCCGGAAGCGGCGCCGGCGATCCGGGTGGTGCAGGTGGAGTTGCAGACGGTTCAGCAGGTGGCGGGATACCTCGCCACCGTGGCGGGCCTCTACAGCGATCCACTCGCCACCGATTTCCAGACATCGGTCAATCAGGCCCTGTGGATCGGCAACTCTCCAGATGTTGCCGGCACCCTGAAACCAGGCGGGGAAAACCTCGCCGCCCGGCTCGTGGCCCTCGCCGACGATGGGGCTGTCGCCGACGAGGCCTTCCTGACCGTTTTCGCCCGGCATCCCGGCGCCGACGAGAAGGCCGACGTCGCCGCGGCCCTCGCTGGCAGGGCCGACGATCGAGCGGTGGCGATTGCCGAGTTGCTCTGGGCGATGCTCGCGAGCAACGAGTTCCGCTTCAATCACTGATCGCTCTTCTTCAGAGCCCGTCGTTCCCAGGAGACGCTTCATGCCATCCAACACGAACCCCGCCTGCGGCTCCGCCGACCACGTCCTCTCGCGCCGCGCTCTCTTCGGCGGCATGGCAGCAGCAGCGGCCACCGGCCTCGTCCGCCGGCCGGCGCTCGCCAAAACGGTGCAGGGCGCAGGGAAGCGCGTTCTCCAGATCTTCCTCCATGGCGGCGTCAGCCAGCTCGAAACCTGGGACCCGAAGCCGGGGACGGCGACCGGTGGCCCCTTCCGGGCGATTCCGACAAGTGTCCCCGGCCTCCACATCTCCGAGCTCCTCCCCCACACGGCGCTGCAGATGCACAGGCTCGGGCTCATCCGCAGCATGACCAACGCCTCCGACGATCATGGCCGTGGCCAGCGGGAGATCTTCAGCGGCCGCAACCAGCCGGCGCCGCTCGATGTCCCCGATCTGGGCGCGGTCGTCGCCAAGGCCTGCATGAGCGACGACTTCCCCCTCCCCGGCCACATACTCATCCGTGGCTCGGGCGGCGGCCCCGGCAACGCCTCCTATCTCGGCCCCCGCTACGCCGGCGTGATCATGGAGGATGCCAAGCCGCCGGCCTTCACCGATCGCCCCGAGGGGCTCTCCCCCGAGGCCGACCGGCGCCGCTCCGGCCTCCGCAGCCGGTTCAACGATCGCTTCGCCGCCCGTCGCCGCACCGCCGACACCGAGGCCTACACCTTCTCCTACGGCCAGGCCCTCGATCTCCTCGACCAGCGAAAAGTCTTCGACGTCAGCCTCGAGTCGGCGCGCGACCAGGAGCGGTACGGGAAGCACGAGTTCGGCCGCCACTGCCTCATGGCCCGCCGGCTCCTCGAGCACGGCGTGTCGTTCGTGCAGGTCAACCACTCCAACTACGACACCCACTTCGAAAACTTCGACTTCCACATCGAGCAGCTCGGCGAATTCGACCAGCCGTTCGCGACGCTCGTCGCCGATCTCGCCGCCCGCGGCCTCCTCGAAGACACGCTCGTCTGCGTGATGAGCGAGTTTGGACGCACGCCGCGGATCAACGCCGGCTACGGCCGCGACCACTGGGGGAAGTCGTGGAGCGTGCTTCTTGGTGGCGCCGGCATCCAGCCGGGGGCCGTCATCGGCGCGACCAGTGCCGACGGCACGGAGGTCACCGATCGCCCCGTCGACCATGGCCATGTCTTCCACACGATCCTTCAGGGGGTGGGCGTCGACTCCACCGCCGACTTCCACATCGGCGGCAGCGATTTCACGATCGCCGATCCCGCCAAGGAGCCGATCCGCGAAATGCTCGCCTGACGCCCGCCACTCCGGAGCCCCGACATGCCCGATCCCACCCCCATCGATCCCGCTGCCGCCCACGAGATCGCCTCACACAAGCACGACCGGCCGCTGGTCAGTTGCGCGTGGGATCCACTCGGCAGGTTTGTCCTCTTCGGCAGCGAGGATAGCGCCGTTCACCGCCTCGGCATCGACGGCATGGCCGTGGCAGCGTTCACCGGGGCCCACGATTCCTGGGTGCGGGCCCTCGGCTTCTCCCCCGACGGCCGCTTCTGTTTTTCAGGCGGCTACGACGGCAGGCTCTGCCAGTGGACGCTCGACGGTGAGCCTGCTCCCCCGCTCCGCGTCCTCCAGGCCCACGACGGCTGGCTGCGGGCGATCGCCGTCAGCCCCGACGGCACGAAGCTCGCCACCTCTGGCAACGACAAGCTCGTGAAGCTCTGGACGATCGTCGACGGCCTCGTCACCGAGACGCCGATGGGCGTCGGCACGGGGCACGAATCGCATGTCTACGAAGTCGCCTGGAAGCCCGACGGCTCGTCGCTTGCCTCCTGCGATCTCAAGGGGCAGGTGAAGGAATGGAGCCCGGCCGGAGCGCTCGTCCGCGACGTCGGCAAGGCCGAGGCCCTCTGGAAATACGACCAGGGATTCCGGGCCGACATTGGCGGCGCGCGGGCGATCGCCTTCCGCGCCGACGGGGCGCAACTCGCTGTCGGCGGGATCACGGCCGTCACCAATGCCTTCGCCGGCGTCGGCCATCCGGGGGTGTCGGTGCTCGAATGGGGCGACGGCAAACT
>CAJAYZ010000779.1 GCA_903949225.1 uncultured Planctomycetaceae bacterium | reverse complement strand
GAGATCCCGGGCTGGCCAATGTTGGCTTGGCAAATGGTGGCTGGCACCTTTTTCTCCAGTCGCTCTTGTCGTCGTCGGATTGGCGATGGTCGTTGGCGCCACGACGCCGTCGCCGGCGGCCGACGACGACCTCTTCGAGAGCCGCATCCGGCCGCTCTTGGTCGCCCGCTGCCAGGGCTGCCATTCGACCGCCACCGGCAAGACCAGCGGTGGCCTGGCGCTCGACTCCCGGCAGGGCTGGCAGACCGGCGGCGACTCCGGGGCGGCGATCGTTCCCGGAGACAGTAACTCGAGCCTCCTCCTCCGCGCCGTAAAGCATGGCGACGGCGTCTCGGCGATGCCTCCGGAGGATGCCGGGCCTCCCCTCACCCCCAGCGAGATCGACGACCTCGCCACCTGGATCGCTGCCGGTGCCGCCGATCCGCGCGTCCTTGAAGCCCGCCTTGGCGGCATGACGCGGGAGGCTGCCGAATCGTGGTGGAGCTTTGCGAGTCCGGTGGCAGCGACACCGCCGGCCATCTCCGATTCCGGTCTCGTGGCCAACGACATCGACCGCTTCATCGTCGCGGGGCTGGAAGCTCGAGGGTTGAAACCGGCGGCCCTGGCCGATCGACGCACGCTCCTCCGCCGCGTCACCCTCGATCTGACCGGCCTCCCTCCGAAGCCCGCGGAGATCCGCGACTTTCTTGACGACACCGGCCCCGATGCCTGGGAGCGGGTCGTCGATCGGCTCCTCGCTGCGAGTGCCTATGGAGAGCGCTGGGGACGCCACTGGCTCGACGTCGCCCGCTATGCCGACACGGCCGGCGATGGCTCCGACTACCCCGTTCGTGAAGCCGGCAACTACCGAGACTGGGTGATCCGCGCCTTCAATGCCGACATGCCCTACGACGCGTTTCTCGCCCGGCAGATCGCCGGCGACATCCTCGCCCGCGAGGCGCCGCCCGGCGACTATGCCGATCTCGTCACCGCCACCGGCTTCCTTGCCGTGGGCAAGCGCTATGGTTACGCCGCCAACACCGATTTCCAGCATCTCGATTTCGCCGACTGCATCGACTCCCTTGGCCGCTCCGTCCTCGGCCTCTCCCTCGGCTGCGCCCGCTGCCACGACCACAAATACGATCCGGTCAGCGCCTCCGACTACTACGCCCTCTACGGCATCCTCCAGAGCACCACGTGGGCCTTTCCCGGCGGCGAGGAGCAGAAGCGGCCGGCCAACTTTCCGGGCTTGGTGCCCCCGGAGGAAGCGGCCCGACTCGACCGGGTGAAGGCCGAGGCGCTGGCGACGCTCGATCGGGAGCTTGCCGAGCGGGCGCGGGAGAAGATGGCCCTCGAGGGGAGATCGTTTGCCGGCGGCGTCGATCTCGATCTCGAGGCCCAGGAGATCGGCCAAGGGCCGAACGTGAAGCCATGGCTCTCGGCCGGGCCGAATGCCGTGCTGGCAGAGGCGCAAAGCCCGTGGCGGCATGTCCACCCGGAAGGGACGCGCGGCGTCCGCGTTGGCACGGGGCAACCGAACG
>CAJAYZ010000778.1 GCA_903949225.1 uncultured Planctomycetaceae bacterium | reverse complement strand
GGGCGCGGGTGAGGGCCGTCGCCGCAGTCGCTACCGCGTTTGTCGCGTTTGCTGTCGCGACGTTCGCTGTGGCAGCTGACGAGCCGGCGGAGGAGGCCCGGGCGGAGCCCGTGCCGATCCTGCGGGTGCTCGTCATCGATCAGGAGGGGCCGACGCGCCCCGCGTTCGTGCAGTTCATGGAGGGATTCCGCGCGGGGGTGGCCGAGGTGAAGGCGGCGCCTCCCGAGGTGTTCATCGAGAATCTCGACCTCGTCCGGCTCGGCCGGAGCGTGGACGACCCGGACCGGGCCGCCGCTTGGCTCCTTCAGAAATACAGCGACTGGGAGTTTGACGTCATCGTTCCCACCAGCGCCGTCGCCCGTGACTTCGTGCTCGCCAGCCGGGATCAACTCTCCCCCAACGCGAGGATCGTGGCCTTCGAGCGGCCGGGGGATGCGTTGGCCACCGAGGATATGCCCCGGGACTACAGCTACGTGACCAGCCAATCGACGTTGGAAGACACGGTGGCGCTTGCCTGCCGGCTCTTTCCCGGTTCCAAGCGGATTTGTCTCGTGGGGCAAAGCGACATTCACCCCGGCGTGATGGCCAGGTTCGACGCCGGTGTCGGCCGGATTGCGGAGGAGCGGGGGCTCGAGTATGTCCCGCTCATCGACATGGGGCTTGCCGAACTGCGTCGTCGGCTCCGCGAACTCCCTGCCGATTCGGTGGTCATCTATTTCGGCTATTGGAAGGACGAACAGGGGCAATCGTACTTTCCGTCGGAGATTCTCCAGTCCCTCTGCCAGGAGACGAAGGCCCCCGTTTTCGGGATGCTCGACTTGCACATCGGGCAGGGCACCGTCGGGGGGGCGTGCAGCGATCTTCGAGCGATGGGGGTGGCCATGGGGCGCCTCATTCTGGCCAGCCGCGAGCGGCCCATTCCCCCGCCGGTGACCGTCTCTCCGGTGGTCATTCTCGATGATCGCGCGCTCAATCGTTTTCGCGTGCCTGCCTCGCGGATTCCTGCAGGAAGCCGGGTGCTGTTCCGTGAGCCGCGGCTCTGGGACCGCTTCCGGCCGTATTTTGTCGCGGGGGGCGCCGTGCTTCTGCTCCAAAGCCTGCTGATCGTTGCGCTCGTCACGCAGTCACGCCGGCGTCGCGGGGCCGAGCGGATCGTCGGCGAGCAGCGTGATCAGATCGCCCACGCGGGGCGGATCTCGACGCTCGGGCAACTCGCGGCTTCGCTGGCCCACGAGCTCGGCCAGCCCCTCGGGGCGATCCTCAACAATCTCGAGGCGGCGGAGATCCTCCTTCGCGACGATGCGTCAGCAAATGCCGAAGAACTCCGCGCCATCGTCCGCGACATCGCCGCCGACGACCAGCGCGCGGGAGCGGTGCTCGACCGCATCCGGGCGATGATCCGCAAGCAGCGATTCACGGTCGGTCCGGTCGAGGTGCCTGGCCTGATCCGCGGCGTGCTCACGCTCGCCGGGCCCGGGCTCACCTCCGACGGCATCGTTGTGAACGTCTCCTGCGATCCGGGGCTTCCGCGGGTTGCCGGCGACGAGGTCCTCCTCCAGCAGGCGCTCCTCAACCTCCTCGGAAACTCGGCCGACGCGATTCGGGCCTCCCGGGCTAACTCACCCGGCAGCGGGGAGGGACCGGCAGGGCACCGTGATCCGGGGGAAATCACGATCCGGGCCCGCCGGGCCGCGGATGCGGTCGAGCTGGCCGTGATCGACAATGGTGGTGGGTTCGGGGAAGGTATCATGGAGTCAGCCCTCGAGGCTTTCGCGACGACGAAGGACGAAGGGCTCGGCATGGGCCTGCCGATCGTGCGTACGATCGTCGAGCAGCATGAGGGAGAGCTCCGGCTCGACAACGCCCCAGGCCGTGGCCTGACGGTTTTTCTCACGGTGCCAGCCTGGAAGGAAAGGACATCCGCGTGACTGCCATGATCCATGTGATCGACGACGACGAATCGTTTCTCCGCAGCATGGAGCGTCGGCTCCGCGGCCATGGCTATGCCGTCGCCACGTATCCTTCGGTGGCCGACTTCCTCGTGCGGCCCGACCCCGAGGCGCCAGGCTGCGTCCTCACCGATCTGCAGATGCCGAAGCGCGACGGATTCGATCTCCAGGAGGTATTGGCGAAGTCGCCGAATCCGCTGCCGGTGGTGTTCGTGACCGGCAAGGGAGACATCCCAACGAGCGTTCGCGCGATGCGGGCCGGGGCCGAAGACTTTCTCACGAAGCGCGTCGCGATCGGTGATCTCGTCGCGGCGATCGAGCGGTCGATCAAGCGCGATCTCCTCGAGCGGGCCGAGCGGCAGCGACGCAGCGATGCCCAGGCCAGAATCGCCAAGCTCACCGACCGCGAACTGCAGATGCTGCTGGGGATCGTGAAAGGGATGCAAAACAAGGAGATGGCAGAGGAATACGGGCTTTCGGAGCGGACGATCAAGTACCACCGCACCGTCCTCACCCGGCGCCTCGACATCTACACCTCCGTCGATCTGACTCGCCTGGTCCAGGACGCCGGCATCTCCACCGCGGATCTCACCGCCATGGCCGCTGCCGCCCCGCCAGGCCCCCGGCAGGCTGAATGACGGCACGACCGACCCGGTCGGAGCCTTCGCCGGCCGTCGAAGGCCGACCCGTCAGCGCGGCCAACCCGTCAGTGCGGCCAAGGCACATGGCGTGGAGGCCCGTTCCAAGGTCTGCTCAGAAGGTCACCACACGGCCGTCGCCAGCAGCGGGCGAAACTCCCTCGGCGCCCGTTCCCTCGCTCTCCGGCAGCACGCGCGTGCGGGGAATGCCGGCGAGGTCGAGGAAGTTGGCCAGGATCGCGAAGCCGTGCTCGGTGAGGATCGACTCGGGGTGGAACTGCACGCCGTAGAGCCCACCGGCCCGATCCTCGACGGCCATGATCGTCCCCTCGTCATCGACCGCCGTGATCGCCAGTGACTCTGGCAGCGACTCGCGCTCGATGACGAGCGAGTGGTAGCGGGCGGCATGAAAAGGACTGGGGATCCCGGCAAAGAGATCGACGCCGTCGTGGTGCATCGGGCTTGTTCGTCCGTGGACCGGCTCCCGCGCCCGGATGATCCGCCCGCCGAGCGCCTGGCCGATCGCCTGATGGCCGAGACAGACCCCCAGGATCGGCACCCGTCCGCGGAAGGCCTGGATCGCCGCGAGCGAACAGCCCGCCTCGAGCGGTGTGCAGGGGCCGGGGGAAATGACGATTCCCCGCGGCGCGAGGCGCTCGAGATCGGTGACCGAGACGGCATGGCTCGGGAGGACGAGCGCCGGGCAGCCGAGGCGATGGAAGTAGCGGGCGAGGTTGAAGACGAAGCTGTCGCGGTTGTCGAGGAGGACGATCATCGGTCGCCTCCGGCGGCCCCGGGCTCCGCGTCGCGGCCGAGGCTGGCAAGGACCCGCAGCATCCCCTCGGCCTTGTGGAGGCTTTCGGCATGCTCGGCGTCGGGGACGCTCGCCGCCGTGATGCCGCCGCCGGCGGAGAAGGTCGTGACGCCGTTGCCGGCCACGAACGTGCGGATGAGGAGATTCCAGTCGGCGCTCGAGTCGAGGCCGAGATAGCCGATCGACCCGCAGTAGGCCCCGCGGGCCACCGGTTCGAGGGCGGAAATGATCTCGCAGGCCCGGTGTTTCGGGGCGCCGGTGACGCTGCCGCCGGGGAGGGCGGCAAGGAGTGCGTCGAGGGGGCCGAAGCGGGGGCGGAGCCTGCCGGTGACGATGGAGACGAGATGCTGGACGGTGGCGTAGCGCTCGCGTCGGCAGAGCGCCTCGACGCGGACGCTTTCGGGGGTGCAGACGCGCGAGAGGTCGTTGCGCACCAGATCGACGATCATCACGTTCTCGGCTCGGTCCTTGGCGCTCTCCTCGAGATCGTCACCGGCAAAGAGATCGGCCTCGGGGCTCGCGATCACCCGGCGCGTCCCCTTGATCGGATGCATCCGGGCGACCGTGCGCGACACCGCCAGCAGCCGCTCCGGCGACATGCTCGTGATCCGCACAGGTCCGGCGTCGAAGCTCGCCGCGAACGGTGCCGGATTCACCTCCCGGGCCCGGAGGTGGAGGAGTGTCGGGTCGATCTCGCCGGCCACAGCGAGACGCTGGGCGAGGTTGACCTGAAAAATGTCGCCGGCCCGGACAAACTCGATGCCGCGCTCCACCATCTCCCGGTAGCCCGCGGGCGCGTGGGTCGACTCGACGCCGGCATGCCCTGCGAGGGGATGGCCATCCCTGGCGGGGAACGGGCCCTGGGAAGGAGACGCGCGGGGAGCCTTGCAGGAGTCTTGGAGGCGTGCCAGAACCGCATCGATACGATCGGCGGCTCGGGCGCCGCGGGCCACCGGCCCCTTCGCCGGGATCCCCTGCGAGATCACCCAGCCACGGCGGGCATCGTGATCGAAGGCGAAGACGACGTCGTAAAGATGGAGCGAAAGGAGAGGCACCGGGATCTCGACATCCGCCGGCGGCGCGACGCCGATGAGGGCGAGCCCCGCTTCGTAACTGACAAGCCCCGCGAGTCCCCCCTGGAAGGGCGGCAGTCCGGGGATCGTCGGGGTGGCAAGGTCGGCGAGCAGGCCACGGAGGCCGTCGAAGGCTTCGCCCACCGCGGCCGCTGCGGCCTCGGCGCCCCATGGCTTCGGGGCCGTGACGAGGAGCGAGTGGACCGGGTCGCAGGCCACGAACGAAAAACGTCCCAGCCGCGGCGCCGACCGGATCGCTCCATCGGTGGCTTCGCCGTCGAGGATGGCGCTGTCGAGGAAGATTCGATGGGGCGCGGCGGCGAGCGCTGCAAAAATCTCGGCGGCGGTCACCTCGGCCGGAAGCTCTGCGACGATCGCCCCGGAGGGGGTCAACCGATAGCCGGTGAGAGGCATTGGCGGGGAAAGGCTCATGGTGTCTCCTCTCCCGGCAGCGGATCGCGCCTCGGGAGCTCGCCTGCCACGGACGGGTCGGTCGCGCCGACGACGCGCGCTGCCGCCCGGGATGGGCCGTGGGCGATCTCGGAGCGTGTCAGATGCCCCCAGTCGAGGGCCTGATCCTGCCGGTAGTCCTTGTCGAGGGAGAGGGCCGTGACGGCCTTGGCCATCTCGTACCCGAGGTAGAAGGCGTGCGAGGGGTCGACGTCGTCGCGGCCGGCCGCCGCCAGCGCCGCAAACACCTCGAACGGATCGGCCGAGGCGAGATGGAGATCGCGGCCGACGAGGTGGATCTCACCGCGCTCGGCGAAGAGCCGGAAATTGGGATCGCGGATCGCGGCGGCGAGGCGCTCGAGGGCGGCATCGCCATGCGCCTCCGGCCTCCCCGCGCGGAGGGTCACGAGCCGCGGCTCGACATGCTTGGGGAGGGATCGCTTCGAGACGGCATGATGGACGAGCCGTCGGCCCAGGTCGCATTCCTTGACGCTGCTCCTGGCCCAGTGGATCACCTCCGTGGTGAGGATCGACCCGATTCCCACCTCCGCGCAGAAGCCGAGGAGGCAAACATTCATGCCGGCGGAGTCGACGTCGGTAAGCTCGGTGAGGTTACCGATCCCCATCATCATCGCTGCCTGGGGGTAGCGCTTGCGGATGTCGAGGTAGCGGCCGAGGCTCGCGGCGAAGCCGAAGCCGATCGGCTCGAGGACCGGATCGAGGCGGTGGGGAACGCGGTCGCGGTCGAGCCGACGGATCGTGGCATCGAAGCCTTCGAGCGTCGACGGCACGTCGGGAATCGCCACCACCTCGCAGCCCCAGTCAGCGGCGCGCTCGGCGTTCGAGGAGTTCACGGAGAGGACAAGCGTCGCCCCGGCCTGCACGGCGGCGGAAACTTCACGAGCGTCAAAGCTGTCGATCGAGACGGTGTGGCCATCGTCAACGAGCTGCTTCACGACGTCGGCCACGCCGCTCCAGCCCCCCTCGGGATCGCAGCCCAAGTCGATCCGGTCGGCGCCATCGCCGCGCATCCGCCTGGCTTCGGCGAGGATCGCGGCCCTGGTCATTCGCGGGGCATGGTTAATCTCGGCGATGATCTCGATCGCGTGGCTGCCGTAGTCGGCCAGATCGGCGCGCTTCTGGCCGAAGTACTCGTCGAGCCGGCGGAGATCCTCCGGGCCCCGTTCGACCGGGGCGGGGCTGACGGCCCGGACCACGTCGAGCGGGCCGCTCACGGCCCCGGGGAGGATCACCCGGTCGGTCCCCTCCGGCACCTGGAGACGCTTGGCGATCCACGGGGTGGTCATGAGGGCGGCGACGGTGATGTTCATCGCCTGGACGGTCGGAATGAACCCGACGCGCGGCGCAAGCCTCTCGAGCACCTCGCGCAGCGACGGCTCCGCGAGCCGGCCAGTGATGAAGTGGAGGCGGGGGCGCTCGGGCACGGAGCGGCGTTCGGCGGGGTCTGTCACGGCCGGAGCATGGGGGAGGGGACGGAATTGCCTAGATCGG
>CAJAYZ010000777.1 GCA_903949225.1 uncultured Planctomycetaceae bacterium | reverse complement strand
GCCCTCTACACCTCCCCGACGACCTGCGCCATCGAGACAGCCGACGTCATCGGCGATCGCATCGGCTTGGTGCCGCGAAGGGTGCCCCACCTCGTGGGCCTCGATCTCGGGCTCTGGCAAGGGATGCTCGTGAGCGAGATCCGCCGCCGGCAACCGCGCTTGGCGAGGCATTGGGAAGAGGATCCGTGGACGGTGGTGCCCCCGGACGGCGAGCCACTCTCCTCCGCCCGCGATCGCATCGCCCAGGCGATCGGCAAGATCGTTGCCAGACACCCTGGGGAGCGTGTGGCGGTGGTCGTGCCCCAGCCGATCGACCGGATCATTCGCTCCCTCCTGACCGGCGATGGCCCCGGCGACCTGTGGGAGATCGCGGCGACCGACCCGGCGGCTGTGGAACTCCGGGTCAGCCCCCCCACGCCCCGGCCCCCGCTGCCTGCGACCGGGTTGGGGGTCTTCGGCGCTGCCACGGCGTTGGCAACGCTCCGCGGACGACTCGGCCTGGCGCAATCCTGACATTCTCGGGAAAGACGTCACCGTCGCCCCTCCAGCAGGGGGCGGCGAGACCGGCGCAGCATCGGTCGACCGCCACCGACTACACTGTGGGCTTGAGGCTCGGCGGCCTTGCTGCCGCCGATTTTATTCCTCGCCGTTGCCCCCCTTCCCGACCGGTCGCATGGAACGACGCAATCCCTCCGCCGCTTCCCAGCCCGCCGGCAAGGTGGCGCCGGCCGGTCATGAGCCGGCCCCTGCCACAAAGCCCTCCGCTGCCCCCCCGTCCGCATCCCCAACGCCCCGCGCACCGCGGCCGAAGCGAGGGGTTCCGGAAGGGCTTTGGCAGAAGTGCGACGGCTGTCAGCAGACGATCTACCGCAAGGAAGCGGAGGAGATCCTCAACGTCTGCCCGAAGTGTGGATTTCACTGGTATGTCTCGGCGGCAACCCGGATCGAACAGCTCTGCGACGCCGGCACGTTCGAGGAATGGGATGCCGGCCTCCGTCCGACCGATCCGCTCGGTTTTCGTGACAAGAAGCCCTACGCCGAGCGGCTCGTGGCCGAGCAGAAGCGGACCGGCCTTTCCGATGCCGCGCTCACCGGCACCGGCATGATCCGGGCCCGCCGGGTGGCCTGCGGCGTCACCGACTCATCGTTCATCATGGGGAGCATGGGGAGCGTCGTCGGCGAACGCCTCACCCGGCTCATCGAGCGGGCCACCCCCCATAAACTGCCGCTGATCATCATCTCCGCCTCGGGCGGCGGTGCCCGGATGCACGAAGGGATCCTGTCGCTGATGCAGATGGCGAAGGAGTCGGCGGCCTTGGCCCGCTACTCCCAGGCCGGCGGCCTGTTCATCTCCGTCCTCACCAATCCGACGATGGGCGGCGTGGCGGCGAGCTTCGCATCACTCGGTGATCTCTGCTTCGCCGAACCGAGGGCGCTGATCGGCTTCGCCGGCCCCCGCACGATCAAGGCGACGATCCGCGTCGAGCTCCCCAAGGGCTTCCAGACGAGCGAGTTCCTCCTCGAGCACGGATTCATCGACCGGATCGTGGCCCGCAAGGATCTCAAGAGCGAGATCGCCAGGGCAATCGACTACTGCTCGCGGTAGCAGGCTGTCGAGCGGCCGATCGGATACTCATGCGGCTGCAAGGCAGCACGCGATGG
>CAJAYZ010000776.1 GCA_903949225.1 uncultured Planctomycetaceae bacterium | reverse complement strand
GCGGATTGCCCCGACGACGGCGAGGAACGTGCCAAATTGATCTTCGGTGCGCCGATCGACCCAGGCAGGCGGCGGCTCGGGCCACTTCGCCACCATGATCGACGCGGCCGGGGCCTCGCCACGATCCCACGGAAGGCGACGGCTCGGGGCCACTTCCCACAGATGCTGCCAGATCTCCTCGGTGAGGAACGGCATGATCGGATGGAGGAGGCGGAGGATCGTGTCGAGCGCGAGGAGGAGCATCGACCGCGCCTGGTCGCGCGTCGCTGGATCACTCAAGCGCGACTTGCAGAGCTCGAGATACGCGCTGCAGAACTCGTCCCACGTGAAGGCATAGAGCGCTCGCGCGGCATCGGCGAAGCGATATTCGTCGGTGCAGCGATTCACTTCGGCTGTCACGCTCGCCAACCGGCTGGCGAGCCAGCGATCCTCGAGGGCCTCGAAGGCGCTCCCAGCTCCAGCGAGATCGCCAGCCTGGAAATCCTCGAGATTCATCAGCACGAATCGGGTGGCGTTCCAGAGCTTGTTGGAGAAGTTGCGCCCCGCCTCGAAGCGCTCCGAGAGGGCCGGGCCGCGGGGGAGGCCGAGATCGGCCTCGGTCTTGGCCCACTGCGTCTTGAAGGGCTTCTTACATTTCGGGCATTCGATCCGCGGCTGGATGCGGTTTTGCACCGTCTGCTCGATCCGCGCCTCGCACGCCGGACACTGAAACTCGACCGGCATCCGCACGTCCTGCGTCTCGGTGGCGAGCGTCGTCATCCCGAAGCGGAGGGCATCGGCGCCGAGGGCTTCGATGACGTCGAGCGGGTCGACGCCGTTCCCCTTGCTCTTGCTCATCGTCTCCCCGTAGCGATCGAGGATCTTGGGATGGATGTAGACCTCCCGGAAGGGGAGTGCGCCGGTGTCGAACACCCCCATGATCACCATCCGCGCCACCCACAGCGTGATGATGTCGCGGCTGGTGAGGAGGGCCGAGCCGGGATAGAAGGTGGAGAGCTCCGGCGTCTGCTCCGGCCAGCCGAGCGTTGAATGAGGCCACAGCGCCGAGGAGAACCAGGTGTCGAGGACGTCGGCGTCTTGGACGATCGGCTGGCCGTCGATCGTGTCGACGCCGAGCGTCTCATCGGAGGTGCAGACAAACCAGCCACCGCGGCCGTCGTCGTCGAGGGCCGTTCCATCGGACTGCCAGGCGACGCTCGTGCGCCCAGCCAACGCGGCAGCAAGCGCTGCTTCGCGGACGCCGCTGACGTGCCAGATCGGGATCCGGTGGCCCCACCACAGCTGCCGGCTCACCGGCCAGTCGCGCTTCTCCGAGAGCCAATCGAGATAACTCTTTGCGTAGCGCTCGGGGACGATCTTCAGCTTCCCGCTGCGAACAGCCTCGAGGGCCGGCTCGGCGAGCTCGTCCATGCGAATGAACCACTGATCGGCGAGGTAGGGCTCGATCGGCGTCTTCGAGCGGTCGGAATGAGCCAGCTCGATGAGCCGATCCTCGACCAGCTCGAGCTGGCCGGCCGCCTCGAGATCGGCGACGACCTTCGTGCGCGCCTTGGGGATCGTCAGCCCCGCATACGGGCCAGCTTCGGCGTTGAGGCGGCCTTCGGGGAGGAGGATGTTGATCATCGGCAGGTTGCGACGCTTGCCGACTTCGTAGTCATTGACGTCGTGGGCCGGGGTGATCTTCACACAGCCCGAGCCCAACTCCG
>CAJAYZ010000775.1 GCA_903949225.1 uncultured Planctomycetaceae bacterium | reverse complement strand
GGAGATCGACGCCGTCACCGTCAGCACGCCCGACCACACCCATGTCATGGCCGCCGTGACGGCGATGAATCTCGGCAAGGCCTGCTTTTGCCAGAAGCCACTCACGAAGTCGATCGCCGAAGCTCGGCTGATGGGCGAGATCGCCCGCAGCCAGAAGGTGGCGACGCAGATGGGCAACCAGGGGACGGCCTCCAACTCGCTTCGCCAGACGGCGGCCTTCATCAAGGGGGGCAACCTCGGACGCGTCAAGGAACTCCACGTCTGGACCAACCGGCCGGTGTGGCCGCAGGGAGGCGGTCGTCCCGCCGAGGCTCCGGTCCCCGAAAACCTCAACTGGGACGTGTGGCTCGGCCCCGCTGCCGTCCGCCCGTATGCCGCTGGCTACCACCCGTTCTCGTGGCGTGGCTTCTGGGACTTCGGCACCGGGGCACTGGGCGACATGGCCTGCCACACGTTCAACATGCCGTTCATGGCCCTCAACCTCCGCGATCCCGCGAGCGTCCAGGCGATCTCCAGCGGCCACAACAAGGAGACCTATCCGAAGTGGTCGATCATCGACTTCGACTTCCCGAAGCTCGGCGAGCGCGAGGCGGTGAAGGTGAAGTGGTACGACGGCGGCAAACTGCCCGACCAGGCGCTGTTCGCCGGCTACAAGGGGGATGTCGAGAAGAATGACGAGGGCAAGGAGGTCGAGAAGCCCTTCAAGACAGCCTCGAGCGGGATCCTTGTCATCGGCGAGAAGGACACGCTCTACGCCCCGGGCGACTACTGCGAAAACGGTTTCAAGCTCAAGAGCGGCTCGGCCCCGGCCGAGGTGACCTACACCCAGTCCCCGGGCCACTTCGAAGAGTGGGTCAACGCCATCCGTGGCGGCCCGCAGGCGGTGTCGAACTTCCCCGACTACTCCGGCCCGCTCACCGAGACGATCCTCCTTGGCAATCTCGCCGTCTGGGCGGCCGATGGCGCCGAGGTCATGGGCAAGAAGATCGAGTGGGACGCCGCGAAGATGGTCGCCAAGAATGCCCCGGAAGTCGATCACGTCATCCGGCCGACGGCCCGTGACGGCTGGAAGGTGCTGCGGACCGGCGGCGCCTGATCGAGACGGCTGCGGCCACGGCCGCCGCCGCAGAGGATTCATCGGCACCCTGTTCCCGGCCGCACCGGCCGGGAACAGGGTGTTTTTTTCCGCGGCGACGTCTTTCTCAGGGGGGCAGGGTACTATTTTCCAGAGCGTGAGCTCCGGCCAGAAAAGTCAGCAGGAGGGATGTGATGCGCAGGATTGGAATGGTGGCGGTGGTGGCCTTGGGGCTCGTGTTCTCCGGATTCTCTCAGGCCCCGGCCCTGGAGCCGCTCCCTGCCGAGGTCAAGGCGGTCGAGATGGTGAAGGCCCGCGGCGGTGCGGTCGATTACGGCCCCGAGGGGAAGGTGACGAAGGTCGATCTCTCCGATCGCCCGGCCACCGACGCCGACATCCTCCTCCTCCAGTCGCTCGGGGGCCTGGAGTCGCTGGAGCTGTGGGGCGCCGAGGTCACCAATGCCGGCATGCCGAACGTGGCGAAGCTCACCGGCCTGAAGGCGCTCGTGCTTGAAAACACCGACGTCAACGATGCCGGCCTCGCCCCGCTGGTGGAGCTCGGGAATCTCAAGGTTCTCAACCTCCGTCGCTCGAGCAACATGTCGGACGCCGCCTTGGCGACGGTGGCGAAGATGGAGGGGCTCGAGCAGCTCGTGCTCCTCTACAACAATTTCACCGACACGGGCCTGGCGAATCTGGCGCCGCTGACGAAGCTCCGCGTCCTCGATCTCCGCGGCTGCTCGCTGGTCACGGATGCCGGCATCGAGCACGTGGCGAAGATGCCGAGCCTGGAGCGTGTGAAGCTCCGCTGCCCGAGCGTCAGCGATCGTGGTTTGAAGCTCCTCGCCGAACTTCCCAAGCTCCGCGGCTTCGCCGTCGAGGATGGCCAAGTGGGGGACTCTGGCCTCGAGCCATTCGCCGGCAGGACCGACATCGACGAGATGAACGTGATGCGGACGTTCATCGGTGCCAAGGGGCTCGTCCATGTCGCCAAGCTTTCGAAGATGAAGCGGCTCGAGCTTCGTGGCACGCTCATCAACGACGATTCGCTCGTGGCTCTCTCCGATCTGGGGAATCTCGTGCTCCTCGATCTCGCCGAGACCCGCATCGGCGATGCCGGCGTGGCCCACCTCGGCAAGCTCGGGAAGCTCTCCGATCTCGATCTCTGGGACACCCGGGTCGGAGATGCCGGGATGGAGACGATCGGCAAGCTCGCGTCGCTCACGAAGCTCTCGCTGAAGAACACCCGGGTGACCGATGCCGGGGTTGCCAGGCTCGCCGGCTTGGTGAAGCTCGCCACCCTCGATCTCTCCGGGACGAAGATCACCGACGCCGCCCTCGAGACGCTCGGCAGCCTGCCGGCGCTGAAGTCGGTCGACGTCAGCTTTACCGGCCTGACGGAGGGGGCCGTGGCGAAGTTCCGCGCGGCTCATCCCGGCATCAAGGTGACTCGTTAGCCGTTGGTGAGTGGCTCGGCTGCAGCGAGGGGAGAGGCGGCTTCCGGAGAGCGTTCGGGCCGCGGAGAGGGGGCGATTGCGCGGCCGACGCCGGTGGTTTGACGCCCATCGGCATGGGGGGTAAGACGAAGGTCCGTCTGCAGCCCATTCCCGCCTGTTCTACGGAGATGCCGTCGATGATCCTCGGAAAGCTCTGGAAGTCCCTTGCGGCCCAGATGAACAAGATCGCCAACTTCTTCTGGACAGCCGATCCGATCGCCCAACTCCAATACGAGTACGACAAGGCGGTCGATCAGATGAAGGACGGCCGTGAAGGCCTGGAGAAGTACCGGGCCCTCGTCGAGCGGGTGAACCGTCAGGTCGAGGCCAACAAGTCCCACGTTGCCAAGCTCGAGGCCCAGGTGAAGGCCTACCTCAAGGCCGGCGAGCGCGAGACGGCGTCGAAGTTTGCCCTCGAACTCCAGAAGGCCAAGAAGGAGCTCGCGGAGAACGAGTCCCAGCTCAAACTTCACGAGACGGCCTACGGCAACAACGTCACGAAGATCGAGCATGCCGTGAAGAAGCTCGAGGAGCTGAAGCGGAAGATTCAGAAGTACGACGCCGAGCTGAAGATGAGCCGCGCCGAGGCGGAGCTCGCCAAGCTAGCGACGCAGTTCAACTTCGACGTCACCACCGACTTCGGTCAGATCGAGGACGTCATTCACGACAAGATCGACCTCAACCGGGCGAAGGTCCGGGTCGCCGCCGACCTTTCCGGCGAGGGTCTCGACAAGATCCAGGCCGAGCAGGCGGTCGAGAAGAGCATGGCGGACGACGCCCTGCGGCAGTTCGAAGTGGAGATGGGGATGGTGACCCCGGAGACGTCGGGAGTCACGGGGGATGAGAAGGAGATCGGTTCGGAGAAGCTCCGTCAGACGAACCGCTGAGATGCGGCCGTGGCCGTAGGGGCTTGGGCCCCTCTGTCGGGGATCGGTCGGCTATCGTTTCCAGGGAGTGCGAGGGGGGGACGTGAGTACTGGTTCAGGATCGAATGGCCCGCAGATGCCGGGCGAGGATCGCGCCCCGGTGTCTGCCAGCCAGGGGGCCGCATCGGCGTCGGCCGGCGTCGGCGCGGTCGTCCTCCCGATGGGCACCGGCGCCTCGGCCGGGACGGCTCCCGGGATGGCCCTTGCCGATTGGTGCCCGCGCTGGTCGGAGCGTTTGGGCGATGCCTATCTGGCCGGCACGAGTTGCATGTTCATCCTCCATGGGAACGTCCGCGATCTCGTGCCGCTCTCGCCACCCGATGCCGTCGAAGCGGCATGGGGAGGCGTTCCCGACTTCCTCTGCCGCGAGATCTTCGGTCGCTGGGATGTCGTCCTGGCCTACGACGTGGGCAAGGGTCTGCGGCCGCTGGCCGGCACCGACGCCAACCGGCACCGCGACATGGTCGCCTGGCTGACCGACCGGCTCGGCAACGCTGCCAACTGGCCGCGTGACCCCGATCAGGCGATCGGTGTCATCGATCAACTCCTCGAGCGCAACCTCATCGACCCACCCGAGAAGCGGAAGCGGATCGCGATCGTCCTCGACTACGCCCAGTATCTCGCCCCGGCCGGCGAGGCCGGCGCCTCGGTGAAGGGGGGAGCGGGGCGGTTGGTGCGGCTGCTCGCTTGGGCCACCAATCCGCTCCTGCGGCGCGTCAACGTCGCCATCGTCCTCCTCGCCGATGCTCTCTCCGAGGTCAACTCCCGGCTCGTCACCTGTCCGGCGGTGACGGCGATCGATCTCCCCCTTCCCGACGCCTCCGAACGCGAACGCTTTGCCCTCGCGACGGCCAAGTCGGCCGGCATGCCGGAGGCGCAGGCGGATGCCGTGAAGCGGATGGCGGCGCTCTCGGGGGGGCTGTCGCTCGAGAGTCTCCGGGCGGTGGTGACGCTCTCGGCCCGCGATGGCTCGGCGCCGGACGGTCCCGAGTTTGCCGCCAAGAAGAAGGATCTCATCGAGCGTTCCTGCCAGGGGCTCGTGGAGTTCATTCAGCCGCGGCTCACGCTCGACGCCGTTGCCGGCCATCAAGAGGCGAAGAACCGGCTCGAGTCAGACGCCCGCGCGATCAAGCGGGGGCAGTTTGAGAGCGCCCCGATGGGCTATCTGATCTGCGGCCCGGTGGGAACGGGCAAGAGCTTCATCGCCGAGTGTTACGCCGGCAGCGTCGGTATCCCCTGTGCGGTGCTGAAAAACTTTCGCAGCAAGTACGTCGGTGAGACGGAAGGCAATCTCGAGCACGCCCTCGACGTGCTCCGGAGTCTCGGGCCGGTGGTGGTGATCATCGACGAGGCCGATGCCGCCCTCGGCAATCGGCAGTCGGATGGCGATTCCGGCACGTCTGCCCGCGTCTTCTCGATGATCGCCCGGCAGATGGGGGACACCCGCTACCGCGGCAAGATCGTCTGGATGCTCCTCACCAGCCGTCCCGAACTGCTCCCGATCGACCTCAAGCGACAGGGGCGCGCCGAGGTCCACATCCCCCTCTTCTACCCGCACGATCAGGCGGAGATGGAGGCGATGTTCACGGCGATGGCCCGCAAGAGTCATGTCCGCCTCGCCACCGGCCTCCCCGGCCCGATCGATCTCGATCTCGGGCTCTCCGGAGCCGACATCGAGAGTGTCGTTCTTGCGGCCCGCCGGAAGGGGCTCGATCGAGCCGCCGATGCCGGGCTGCCGAACCCGGACGAGATCGCGCCAGAGGACCTGAAAAGCGCGCTCGACGACTTCATGCCCTCGGCCCAAGGGCTCGAGAAGGAGATGCAGGAGATCGCGGCGGTGCTCGAATGCACCGAGAAGCGGTTTCTCCCCGACCGCTGGAAGGAGCAGGTGTCGCAGCCCGGTGGCAGGGCACGGCTTCAGGAACGTCTTGCCGCCATCAAGGGCGTGATCGGCTCGTGATCGCCCGCCATCCGAAAAAACCAGTCCCGAGTTCATCCCAGGAGAACCCACCATGTCGAAAAAGACCTCTTGGTTCGATGCCCACTCCGAGGCCCCCATGCTGGCGGAATACGCCCGCAAGCTCGACTCCTTCGTCGAGGTGGTGGCCGACGGTCGCGTCGACGTCACCGAACTCGAGGCCCAGGAGGCCCGCGTGGTGGCGCTGATGAAGGAAGTGGAGCCGCTCCTGTCGCCAGAGGCCCATGAGAAGGTGACGACGCTCCTCTGCGAGGTCACCGCCTACGATCTCATGAACACGCTCCACATGGCCCAAGCCTCGCGTCCGAAGACGAAGTTCCGCGGCTGATCGGCCTCTGCGTTCATTTTTCCCCTATTCTCAGGCGAGGTGTCCGATGGCAGGTGGTCAACCCAAAGCTCCGTTCTGGCTTGCGGTCTGGGCGGTGATCTTCAGCCTGGTGGCCCTGGCAGCCTGGCGGGCCGGGATGTTCGGGAACGTGCTCCGTCCCGGGGCCGGAGGAGCGCAGGTCGCCGCGGGCGGCGCCGGTCCGGGGGGGAATGGAGCCGGGGGCAACGGCGGTGGTGGGGCTGGCGGCGGGGCGCCACCAGCGGGCGAAGGACCGGTCTCGGAGGCTGCCGATGACGCCGTGCCGACGACCGTCAAGGAATACGCCTTCAAGCCGGCCGAGAAGCTGCCGCCGGTGAAGGGAACCAGCGCCTACAAGCCGCTCGAGAACGACACCGTCCGCTTCGCCCTCAACGTCTGGGCGGGCTGGGCGCCGATCATCCACGCCAATGAGGGCTTCAAGGCGGGGAAGGTGTGGCAGGCACCAGGTGGGAAGCCGTTCAAGATCGAGCTGGTGCTCATCGACAATCCCGTCACGATGCGTGACGCCTACGCCGCCGGTGAGGTCCACATCGGCTGGGCGACGCTCGACATGGTGCCGCTGTTCCTCGAGGGGCTCACCGACCGCACCGGGGCCCCCAAGGATTCCCGGGTGATGCCCCGCATCTACCAGCAGGTTGACTTCTCCAATGGCGGTGACGGGATCGTCGTCCGCGAGGGGATCCGCACCGTCCGCGATCTCGCCGGCAAGAAACTCGTCCTCGCGCAGAATTCGCCGAGCCAATTCTTCGCCCTCAACATGCTCGTCGCCGGCGGTCTCCAGCCCGGCGACGTCGACATGGTCTACACCGACGACGCCTTCCAGGCGGCGGCGGCCTTCAATTCCCAGAAGGAGATCGCCGGGGCGGTATCGTGGGCGCCCGACATCTACAACCTCGCCAAGGCGAAGGGAAACCGGTTGCTGATCACGACGCAGACGGCCAACCGGCTGATCGCGGACGTGTGGTTTGCCCGGGCTGACTTCGCCCAAGACCACCCCGACAAGGTCGAGGCGATCGTTCGCGGCATCTTCGATTCGATGGAAGTGTTGAAGACGGAGGAAGGGAAGGCGAAGGCCGCCGAGCTGATGGCGGCGGGCTACAACATCCCCGCCACAGACACCCTCGGGATGCTCGGCGACGCCCACTCCACGAACTGGGCCGAGAACTACCAGTTCTTCATCAACCGCAACAACCCGGCCAACTTCGAGCGGATCTGGAAGCAGGCCTATCACCTCTATCGCCGGGTCGGGGCGATCACCAATCCGCCCGTCTCCTTCGATCAGGTGATGGATTTCTCGGTCATCCAGAAGCTCGGGGCCGAGCCGAAGTATGCCGAGACCCGCGACGAGTACACGAAGCCGCTGCCGCCGAAGCGGCTCGCCGACATCCGCGCCGAGAACGATGAGATCCTCACCAACACCGTCGTCATTCACTTCTTTCCCAACAGCTGGGATCTGAAGAAGCGGATCGTTCGCAAGGTCGACGGGAAGGACATCGAGGAGCCCTACGACGCCAGCGTCGATCTCGTCCTCGACGAGGTGGCGACGCTCGCCAAGCAGTTCGGCGCTGCCCGGATCGTCATCGAGGGGCACACCGACTCCTCGATGAAGGGGCGGATCCCGGCCGAGGTGGTCAAGGAGCTCGCCTACCGGCGGGCCACCGCCGTGAAGGAGTCGCTCGTGGAGAAGTACCAGTTTGACGACGGACGCTTCGCCGTCGACGGGGTCGGCTGGGATCGGCCCGTTGATCCCGATCAGCCCGACAACCACTCGCTCAACCGTCGCGTCGAGATCAAGGTCTACTCCGCCGAGAAGGAGTGACCGACGTCATGACCGAGCAGACGGAGAAGGCGGTGCCCGCGGCCGAAGCACCGTCGCCCCGCGGTGAAGACCCTGCTGCCGAGGGGCATCGGATCGCACCGCTCCGTGGCGAGCTCTCGAACACGGCCGCCTTTTTCTGGGGGTTCACCTGCATCGCTGTGGTGCTGGCGGTGTGGTTCGTGATCACGGCCGGCCCCCCGGGCGAGGCAGAGAAGCGGCTTGTCAGTCCGACGACGCTGCCGAGCGTTGAGGAGACTGTCCGGGCGATCCCCCGCGTCTTCGGTGAGCGGAAGCTCGTCATCAACACGCTCGTGACCCTCAAGCGGGTCTGCCTCGGATTCGGACTCTCCTGCATCGTCGGAGTGCCGCTGGGGATTCTCGCGGCCTGCTTCCCGGCACTGCGGGCGTTTCTGGCGCCGCTGATGGTGTTCGGCCGCAACATCCCGGTCGCAGCGCTCATCCCGTTGACCTTCTTCTTCGTCGGGATCGGTGAGTTCCAAAAGGTCATGTTTCTCTTCATTGCGAGTGTCGCCTTCGTTCTCTCCGACACAGCCGCCGCCGTCCTCGACGTGCCGCAGCGGTATGTCGACACGGCGCTGACGCTCGGCGCCTCGCGCTGGCAGATCATCACGAAGGTCCTCGGCCCCCTCGCCGCCCCCTCGATCTTCAATTCCCTCAGGCTCCTCTTCGGGCTTGCCTTCGGCTACGTGATGCTCGCGGAGTTGGTGAAGTTCGGGAGCGCCTCTGGCGGCCTCGGTGACTTGATCAACATGTCGCAGCGGCGTGGCGAACGGGAGCCGATCCTTCTCGTCCTCGTGATCATTCCTATGGTGGCCTGGGCCATCGACCGCGCGCTGTGGTGGCTGCAATCCGACCTCTTCCCCTACCGCTACGGCGGGGCAGGGCTGATCCCCCGCTTCTGCGGCTGGCTGC